>JBERSB010000576.1:0-2733 GCA_041236755.1 Luminiphilus sp.
CACGGCCTCGCGCGCATGGCCGGGCAGACCGGCGACCAGCACGACTTAGGGGTCTGCAAGCTCTCGCAGGTCGCGGGGAGCGGGCTGCCGAGCATGCTGCTCGAGGCCGAGTTGTCGGTGCTGCAGCATCGGGCGGCCGGCCGAGCCGCTGGGCTCCCCGTCGTCGCTGTAGCGGAAGTCGTTCTCGCCGCGGCCGAGGCGCCAGGCGAACGCGTGGTGGTTGGCGTCCGGCATGCGCGCGCGCACCGACGCGAGCGCGTCGTCGATCTGCTGCTGGTCGGTCACCGGGAACAGGTTGGCGATGTGCCGCGAGCCCTTGGTCTTGTCGGGCTCGTGCTCCACGTGCGCTCCGAGCGTGCGGTAGCTGTCGGTCATGGTCGCAGCCGAGCGTTCGTCACGGCAGCCACGTCACGGCGTCCCATTCGCCGAGGCGGTCGAGCCCGGACAGGTGCGGGTAGTTCGCTGCCGGCGGGCGCCGCCCGGCGCGCATCTTCGCCTGGATCGCCGCGGCCTTGTCTGCAAGCGCGTCGTCGCCGTCGCGGATCGCTGCTATGCGCGCGATCTCTAGCGCGCCTACAGACCACTGCGAGAAGCCCGAGCCCCGCCCGAACTCCAGCAGCGTCTGGTCGCCCGAGCGCCACTGTTCGGGCGTCAGCGGCGCGCCGTCGAGCCAGCGGATCGCCATCGCCACGTCGCACCGGCCGTCGTCCAGAAGCCAGCCGTGTCGCACGACGTTCTCGGCGAGCGCCTCGGCGAGTCGGCGCGCGTCCTCGCTGCCCGTCATGCGGTGCTGCGCGGCGAAGCCCACCGCCGCGATGGCGTCCTGCCACGGGTTCCAGAACGGGTGCGCGCCGCGCAGCAGCCGGTCGTCGGGTCGACTCACCGCCATCGGGCGCACCTTGTCGGCGGCCAGGCCGCGGCCGGCCCACTGCTGGCTGTGCACCTTCGCGGTGCGGGCGTCCATGCGGTCACGCAGCTGCTCGTCGCCGCTGACGCAGAGGTTCCAGGACGCCGCGAGCATCGTGCGTCCCGCGCCGCGGGGGGCGCCGGAGCCCGACGTGCTGAGCTCGGGCCGGAGGGTCTGCCCGGCGAGGTAGAGCCGCGCCTCGTTCTCGAGCTCGCGCCGCGCCCAGTGCGCGCCGGTCAACAGCGCGAACGCCGACAGGTAGTTGCTCGACCAGTGCTGCCGGTCCTTGCCGGTCCAGCCGTGCGACGTGAAGCGCGGCTGCGGGACCGGCTTGCCGAGGCGGTCCTTGCTAACGCCGCCGTTCCAGTGCGTGCGCCCGCTCCACACGACCCACTCCGGGTGCGCCGCGGGGTCGACCGGGGCGCCGTCCTGCTCGAAGAAGTGCACCGGCCGACACGCCTCCTGCAGCACCGAGACCTCGGCCTCGAGCAGCATGCTCGGCAGCCCGCTCCACGCGACCTGCGAGAGCTTGCAGACCCCGAAGTCGTGCTGGTCGCCGGTCTGCCCGGCCATGCGCGCGAGGCCGTGCGCGAACACGCCGAACGGGTCGCCGCCGGCGGCCTCGCGCTGCACGAACGCCTTGTGACGCCGCGAGAGGTGGATGCGCAGGCCGTCGCCCTGCAGCCAGGGCGGCGGTGCCGGCACGTGGCCGAACGGGCCGAAGGCCTCGCTCTGCCGCCAGCTCGTCGCCGCGAGCAGCGGCGCGATGGTCGCCGCGCGCAGGGTCTCGTCGACCTTCTCGTCGCCGGTCAGCGGCGGCACCAGCACGCCTACGCGCCGGATGCCCTGGCCGTCGCCGAGCACGGCGTCCTGCAGCAGGACGGTGCGGCTGCCGTAGGGCGTGGCGCGTTGGCGCACGCCTAGGTAGCCGCCGTGGCGCAGGACCAGCCCCATGCCGCGGCACTCGATCGCGAGCTCGTCGACGCGCCGCTCCATGTCCTCGGTGTCGGGGTCGGAGAAGAACGCCGCGACGCTGACGTCGGCGAACGGCTGGTCGCGCCACGCGGTCACGATCAACTCGACCACGACGCCGCTGTCGCCGACGCGCGCGCGGCGCAGCTCGACGCGCCGGAAGGCGTTGTCCTCGAGGTCGCGCACCCGCTCGGGCACGGCCTGCACCACGCGGTCGCCCCGGCGCACCGAGACCGTCAGCGTCGCCGTCGGCATCTCGATGCGCTGCGGCTCGGGCTCCGAGCGGCTCGCGAGCAGCGTCACCCGCTGCTCGCTCAACGGGCCGATGTCCACGCGGAACAGGCACAGCGCCTGCCGCCACGAGCCGTCGGGCCAGCGGGCCCCGAACGGCTGCCAGACCGTCGGACGGTCCTCCACGGTCAGGGCGGGCGCGCCGGTCGCGACGCCCTCGGCGAACGGCACGACGCACGCCACCGGCTGGCGGCGCGCGTGCGGCGCGAGGTTCTGCACCACGAGCACCCGCCGCGTGGCCGCGGCCAGCGCATCCGGCGCCGCAGCGGGCGCATCCTGCGCGGCGGCGGGCGCGGCCGCGAGCGAGAGCAGCAGGAGCACGTTCGATGCGCGGTGCATGGATCCCGATCATCGCTTAGCTTGCCCGTGATGCGACCCCTCCTGCGGTGCTTGTGGCTGTTCTTGACGCTCGCGGGCGCGGTGTCTGCACAGGACGAGGCGTCGCTGGAGCTGCGCGAGGCGGCGCTGGACGAGACCGCGGTGGCCGGCCTGCATGCGGCCGCCGACGCGCTCGAGGAGCACAAGCAGCACGCCCGCGCGCTGCAGCTGCGGCGCGTGATCTG
>JBERSB010000577.1:0-3666 GCA_041236755.1 Luminiphilus sp.
CGTCGCGCAGCCACTGCACGGCCGCGCCGGCGACGAACGCAGAGCCTTCGAGCGCATACGCGCGCTCGCCGGGGATCTCCCACGCGACGGTCGTGACCAGCCCGTGGGTCGACGGCACGGCCGTCGCGCCGGTGTTCATCAGCAGGAACGCGCCGGTGCCGTAGGTGCACTTCGCGTCGCCCGGTTCGAAGCACGCCTGGCCGAACAGCGCGGACTGCTGGTCGCCGGCGATGCCGGTGATCGGTAGGCCGTCGGGGAGCCCGTCGACGCCCTTGACCCGACCGAACTCGCCGGCGCACGGGGCGACCTGCGGCAGCACGCTGCGCGGCACAGAGAAGCGCTGGAGCAGGTCGTCGGACCACGCCATCTGGTGGATGTCGTAGAGCAGCGTGCGCGAGGCGTTGCTGACGTCGGTGACGTGCGCAGCACCGCCGGTCAGCGCGTGCACCAAGAACGCGTCGATCGTTCCGAACGCGAGCTCGCCGCGCTCGGCGCGCGCGCGCAGGTCCCCCTGGTCGAGCGTCCAGGCGAGCTTGGTCGCCGAGAAGTAGGGGTCGATCGGCAGCCCGGTGGCGGCGCGCACCTCGTCCTGCTGGCCCTCTGAGATCATGCGCTGGCACAGCTCGCTGGTGCGCCGGTCCTGCCAGACGATCGCGCGGTGCACCGGCAGGCCTGTCGCGCGCTCCCAGACCACCACGGTCTCGCGCTGGTTGGTGATGCCGACCGCGGCCAGCTGGTCCGGCGCCACGCCGCTCGCCTGGATCGCTTCGGCGATCGCCTCGCGGACCGACGTGAGGATCTCCTGCGCGTCGTGCTCGACGTGGCCCGGCTGCGGGTAGTGCTGCGCGAACTCCCGGTAGCCGCGGCCCTTCACCGCGAGCTGCTCGTCGAGGACGAGCACGGTCGAGCCGGTGGTGCCCTGGTCGATCGCGAGGATGTGCTGCATGACGCGCATGCTAGCGCGACCGCCACCCCCGGAGGACTACGCCTCGACCTGGCTGGTGACCTTCTTCTTCTTGCTGCCCTTCTCGACGCCGAACTTGTCGGTCTCGGGCGTCTCGACGTGCTCGTACATCATGTTGCGGCGCTGTGGCACGTAGCCGGCGTCTTTGATGTGGCGCTCGATCTCGGGGATCGAGGTCGGGTGCGTGCAGCCGGCCGAGCTGACGACGTTCTCCTCGATCATCGCCGAGCCGAAGTCGTCGGCGCCCATCGCGAGGCCGATCTGGCAGGTCTTCATGCCCTGCGTGACGAACGAACTCTGGATGTGCTGCACGTTCTGCAGGTAGAGGCGAGACAGGCTGAGCGTGCGCAGGTACTCGGCGACGGTCGCCTTCTGGCCGCCGCGCGCGTCGAGCAGCTTGTCGCCGATCGGCGTGTTCTCCGGCTGGAACGTCCACGGGATGAACGCCGTGAACACGCCGGTCTCGTCCTGCAGCTCGCGGATCCGCGTCAGGTGCTCGATGCGCTCCTCGTCGGTCTCGCAGTGGCCGAACATCATCGTCGCCGTGCCCCTGCCGCCCATGTTGCCCCACTGGCGCATCACCTCGAGCCACTCCTCGGTGGTCGCCTTCTTCGGCGCGATGATGTCGCGCACGCGCGGGACCAGCATCTCGGCGCCGCCGCCGGGGATCGAGTCGAGGCCGGCGGCCTTGAGGTCCTGCAGTACGTCCTGCACCGGCCGCTTCTCCATCTTGGCGACGTGGGTGATCTCCGGCGGGCTCATGCCGTGGATCCAGACGTCGGGGTAGCGCTGCTTGAGGTCAGAGAACAGCTCGGCGTACCACGGGGTCTTCAGCTCGGGGTGGTGGCCGCCCTGCAGCAGCAGCTGGCGGCCGCCGAGCGCGACCAGCTCGTCGACCTTTTGGTAGATGACCTCGCGCGGCAGCACGTAGGCCTCGGGGTCTCCGGGCGACCGGTAGAACGCGCAGAAGCCGCAGTCCGTGACGCAGACGTTGGTCGGGTTGAGGTTGCGGTCGACGATGTAGGTCACGCGGACCTCACCGTCGTCGCCGGGCGGGTTGAGCCGCAGGCGGACGTCGTTGGCGAGCAGCCCGAGCGACGGCTGGTCGAGGCCGCGGTAGAGGATCAGCGCTTCGTCGGGGGTCAGCGCGCCGCCGGCGATCGCCTTCGTGCCGAGGTCGTGGATGCGGGATTCTGGGGTGCCAGCAGACATGGATGGAGCAAAGTAGGCCGCGGAGAGCGTGGCGAGAAGCGCCGCCGAGGACAACGCTCCGGGATCCCGCGAATTCCCTGCGTGGAGGGTGGGCCACGGCGCCCCCGCAGCGCCGTAACATCCGGCGATGACGAGCCGCTACGCGTTCTTGACCGACACCTACGAGACCGAGCTGCTGAAGGTCCTCTCGGTATGGGCCATGGCCTCCGAAGCAGACCTCGACATCCGGCCACGGCGCGGCGACCGCCGCGGGCGCACGCTGCGCGAGCACATGGTCCACCAGTGCCAGAGCGAGCACGGATGGTTCGGCAAGATGTTCGGTATCAACGAACAGCGCGAGGCGCTCCCGGCGGAGCGCACGAGGCTGGAGTTCTTGCGCCACTACGCCGCCGCAGGCCAGGCGAGGCTCGAGGCGCTGCGAGCGCGCGACGACGGCTGGTGGGAGCAAGAGGCCGCGTTTTTCGAGGTCTCGCGTCCGCGGACCTGGATCATGACGCGCCGGATCGCGCACACGGCGCATCACCGCGGCCAGCAGACCGCGCTGCTGCGCGCCATGGGTCGTGCGCTGCACAGCACCTACGGACCCACCGCGGACACGGGCGGACTGGCCAAGGACCAGCCGCCGGTCGTCTACCTCTACGAGAGCGTCGCCGCGCTCCTGACAGGCGTCGAGTCTGCCGCGCCGGGTCGGCCGCTTCCGGCTGCGGTGGAGTGGCCGGTCACCGAGTGTCCGGACCGGTCCTGAGCGTCAGGGGCGGCGGCAGGGTCAGGTCTCGGGGGCCGCTCCCAGCGCCGAGCCCTAGCAGCGATCCTCAGCGGCGAAGCTCTCAGCCGACTACTACAGGTCGGACTGCGCCTTGAAGTCCTTGGGCGCATCGATCGGGTTCTCGCCGGTCCAGAACTCGACCGAGTTGAAGATGATGTAGTCGCCCATCAGGCAGAGCGGGTAGGCCGGGACCCAGTTGAGGCCGAGGAACACCAGCTCGTTGAGGTACTTGCTGTCCGTCAGTTCGCTGTTCCACGAAGCGAGCGAGTTGTAGGCGTGGTTGGGGCCGATGCAGGACGTGCCGGTCAGGCAGGTCGCGAGCGCGGCGGTGGCGAGGAGCTTGGTGACGGGGTTCTTCATGGGGGGGATCGAGTCTGGGGTCGTAGTAAGGGTGGAGTACTTCTCTTCTAGTGGCACGACACCCTATCGCGCGCACGTTCGCGTCCCGCGGCCGTCCGGTTGCGCTGGCATCGACGAATCGCAGGCGCCATCGTCTGGTGCGTGCCGCGACCCATCCTGCTGTGCCTGCTGCTCGCGGGCTCCTGCTCCCTGCCGATGACCAACGACCCGACCGTCCCTCCCGTCGCGAAGACCGTGCGTCACGAGAACCACTGGCACGGACAGGTCTACGTCGACGACTACTACTGGCTGCGCAACAAGGAGGCGCCCGAGGTGCGCGCCTACCTCGAGGCCGAGAACGCCTATACCGCAGCGCAGAGCGCGC
>JBERSB010000578.1:0-16912 GCA_041236755.1 Luminiphilus sp.
CCGGCGCGACCTCGAAGCGGTCCGCGCGCGCGGCGATGTTCGGCACCGGGACCACGTCGGTGACCGAGGCGCGGTCGCCGCCGAGCACCGCCGCGCACTCGCGCGGCGCGGCGGCCCGCGCAGCGCGCAGCAGCGCGTCGCGCGCGCTGTCGCAGAGGGCGATCTCGTCGACCATGGCCGAAGCTTCGTTGCAAGGCAGGTGCGGTTCAAACAACATCCCCGCATGTCCGAACCGCTCTACGGCACGCCGCGCCCGCACCGTCCGCCGCTCGGCCCGATCGTGCCGCTGCTCGACCGGAGCAGCACGGCGGCGCAGGCCGACGCCGAGAGCCTGCGCGCGCTCGGGGCCGGCGAAAGGAGCGGCGACTTCTACCAGCGCATGGGCCACCCCAACGGCCGCGGCTTCGAGGCGCTGGTCGCAGAGCTCGAAGGTGCAGACGGCGCGGTGTCGTTCGCGTCGGGCATGGGAGCGATGAGCGCGACGCTGGGCGCGCTGCTCTCACAGGGCGACCGCGTGCTGGTGGCCGAGGAGGTCTACGGCGGCACCGCCGCGTTCTCGACCGAGGACCTGCCCCGCTTCGGCGTCACGGTCGACCGCTTCTCGTCGCTCGACGTGGCTTCGCTTCAAGCCCAGCTCGCGCGACCCGCCAAGCTGGTCGTGTTCGAGTCGCCGATCAACCCGACGCTGCGGGTCGCCGACATCGGCGCGATCGTCGCTGCCGCGAACCGCGGGGGCGCGGTGACGGTGTTCGACGGCACCTTCTCGCCGCCGCCGATCCAGCGGGTGCTGGAGCTCGGCGTCGACCTCGTCGTGCACTCGGCGACCAAGTTCTTCTGCGGGCACTCGGACGTGCTCGCCGGCGTCGTCGCGGGCCGCCACGAGCACCTCGGCGCGATCGAGGCGTGGCGGCGCCGCACCGGCGGGCTGCTGGCGCCGGACTCGGCGTGGCTGCTGCAGCGCTCCTGGCCGACGCTCGCGCTGCGCCTGCAGGCGCAGCAGGCCAACGCGCTGGCGGTCGCCGAGGGGCTGCGCGCCGAGGTGGATGCGGGCCGGCTTGTCTCGGTGAGCTACCCGGGCCTCGAGGACCACCCCGACCGCGAGATCGCGCGCCGCCAGATGCACGGTGGGGGCGCGGTGCTGGCCTTCGAACTCGCGGGAGGCCTGCCGGCCGTGCTCGCTGCGCTGAACCGGCTGCAGGTCGTGGCGCGCGCCGCCAGCCTCGGCGGCGTCGAGTCGCTGGCGACGGCGCCGGCCTACACGACGCACGCGCCGCTGACGCCCGACGAGCGCGCCCGGGCCGGGATCGGGGACGGGCTGATGCGGGTCTCGGTCGGCCTCGAGCCCGCCGAGCGGGTGCTCGAAGACCTCCTCCAGGCGATCCGGGCCTGACGGATTGGCCCGGCCGAGTTGGCGGTCAGGGCGCCTGCCTGCTACCTTGCGCGGCCATCCGCTGCCCGGTCCGCGCGCCGAGCGGCATGCCGTACAGACATGTTGACCGCACCGCTGCTCCGTTCCGTTCTCCTCGTCGCCGCGGCGGCGTGCCTGCCCGCGTCGTTGGCCGCCCAAGTGCCCGAGGACGCCAGCGCCAGCAAGGCGCGGCTCGGTGCTCGCATGGTGGTAGGAGTCGTCGACGTGCTGAAGGCCGTCGAACAGTATCCGCGCTACAACCAGATGCGGGCCGAGCTCCGGGCGAGCGTCGAGCAGGCCGACGAGCAGCTGAAGGCCATAGGCGAGCGCCTGGACGAGCTCCGCGCCACCGTGCAGGTCCTGGCCGAGGGCTCGCCAGAGCGCGCCGACAAGGAGTTCGAGCTGCAGATCCTGCTGCAGTCGCGGGACTACCGCCGCAAGGCCGCCTCGGCGCAGGTGAGCCTGCAAGACCTCCGGAACACCCTGACGGTCTACGAAGACCTCGAGTACGTCATCGGGGTCGTAGCAAGGCGCAAGGGCGTCGCGCTGGTCCTTACCAAGCAGGACATCACGCCGTCGGCGCAGCCGATCTCCGAGATCAGCGGGGACGAGGTGCAGGCGCGCGTGAAGGCCTATGACCGGCGGCAGGTCTGGTTCGCCAGCCAGGAGCTCGACCTGACGAACGCGGTGATCAAGGAGCTGATGATCCCGGTCCCCGACCGCGACTCTCCAGAACGCGCCGCCCAGACCCCATCGAGCGCCCAGACCCCATCGAGCGCCGAGACCCAGCGGGCCGCCGAGACCCAATCCGGCGGCAAGGAGTAAAGCCGCGTGGTAGCGAACAACGAAGACGTCGCGGTCGCGCCCGAGCGCATGGAGCGCACGGTCAAGGGGCCGGTGGAGTACACCGGCGTCGGGCTGCACTCGGGCAAGGAGATCCACGTCACCGTTCGGCCGGCCGAGGCGGGCACGGGCGTCTCGTTCGTTCGCACCGACCTCGAGAACCAGCCGGTGGTGCGCGCGCACGGCGCGAACATGAAGGCCCGGCAGCGCCGCACGTGCATCCAGGACGGGCGCGCCGAGGTCTACACCTGCGAGCACCTGCTGGCCGCGTTCTACGCGCTCGGCATCGACAACGCGATCGTCGAGATCGACGGCGAGGAGGTGCCGGGCCTGGACGGCTCGGCGGTGCAGTTCTTCGAGGGCCTGCGCGACGGCGGCGTGGTCGACTCGCGCACGCCGCGACAGCTCTACTCGGTCAAGAAGCCGATCTACGTGCGCGACGGCGCGGCGAGCATCGTCGCGCTGCCGGGCAACGGCAAGCTGACCATCGAGTACCACCTCGACTACCCCGCGCAGTCCACCAACGGCCACAACGGGCACGTCCCCGGCGCCAAGCAGATCGTCGCGTTCGAGCTGTCGCCCGAGAACTTCGAGCGCGACATCGCGCCCGCCCGCACCTTCGTGTTCCACCACGAGGTCGAGGCGCTGCGCGCCGCCGGGCTCGGCAAGGGCGCCAACAACCAGAACACGCTGGTCGTCGGCCCCGACGGCCCGCAGGAGAACACGCTCCGCTGGGACGACGAGCTGGCGCGCCACAAGATCCTCGACCTGATCGGCGACATCGCCAACGTCGGCGTCGACCTCGACGCGCACATCATCGCGACGCGCTCGGGCCACGGCCTCAACATGGCGCTCGTGCAGCAGATCCTCGAGGAGCGCGAGCGCGAGCAGGAGCAGGGTGAAGGGCCGACGGACACCGGCCTCGACATCCGGGACATCCTCAAGCTGCTGCCGCACCGCTACCCGTTCCTGCTGATCGATCGCGTGATCGAGCTGAACGGCTTCCAGAAGGCGGTCGCGATCAAGAACGTCACGATCAACGAGCCGTTCTTCCAGGGGCACTGGCCCGAGCAGCCGATCATGCCCGGGGTGTTGCAGCTCGAGGCGATGGCGCAGCTCGCGGGCGTGCTGCTGCTCCGCAAGCTCGAGAACACCGGCAAGCTCGCGGTCCTTTGGAGCATCGACAAGGTCAAGCTGCGCGGCGCGGTCGTGCCGGGTGACCAGCTCCGCATCGAGGTCGAGACGATCCGCGCGCGTCCGCAGGTCGGCCACGTGCGCGCCCGCTGCAAGGTCGCCGGCCGGCTGGTCGCAGAGGCCGAGCTCAAGTTCACCCTCGTCGACGCCTGATGACGGCGCCAGCGGGAGGGAGCGGCGACCGGGTTCGGGTCGCGGTGGTCGGCGTCGGCCACCTCGGCAAGCACCACATGCGGCTGCTCAAAGACCTCGACTGCGACCTCGTCGCCGTCGCGGACCCGAGCGAGGAGGCGCGCGCGTTCGCGGCAGAGACCTACGGGCTCCAGACCTTCGCGGACTACCGCGAGCTCGACGGCCTCGTCGACGCGGTCAGCGTCGTCGTCCCGACCAAGATGCACCGCGAGGTCGGCTGCTACTTCCTCGAGCGCGGCGTCGACGTGCTGGTCGAGAAGCCGATCGCGCGGTCGGTCGCCGACGGCCAGGCGCTGGTGGACGCCGCCGAGCGCAACGGCCGCGTGCTCGCCGTCGGCCACGTCGAGCGGTTCAACCCTGCGCTGCGCGGCATCGAGGCGATCGGCAAGGCCGCGCGCTACATCGAGTCGCACCGGCTGGCGCCGTTCAGCTTCCGGTCGACGGACATCGGCGTGGTCCTGGACCTGATGATCCACGACCTCGACCTGGTGCTGGCGCTCGTGCAGAGCCCGATCCGCTCGGTCGAGGCGTTCGGCGGCGCGGTGTTCACGCCCGCCGAGGACATGGCGTCGGCGATCATCAAGTTCGAGAACGGCGCGGTCGCGCACCTGACGGCCAACCGCGTCGCGCTCAAGCCGATGCGCAAGATGCGCGTCTTCGGCAAGGAGGGCTACGTCTCGCTCGACTTCCAGGGCGCCACGGGCCTGGTCGTGCGCAAGGCGCCGGGCTGGGACTTCGAGCAGCTCGACATGGAGAGCCTCGACCGCGCGCAGATGGGCGACCTCTGGAAGTTCGTGTTCGACGGCCTGCTGCAGGTCGAGAACCTGCAGCTCGACAGCGGCAACCCGCTGCAGGAGGAGCTCGCGGAGTTCGTCGACTGCGTGCGGACGCGGCGCGCGCCGACGGTGCCGGGGACCGACGGCGTCGCCGCCTTGGCTGCGGCGCAGCGGGTGCTCGAGGTCATCGCCGAGAACCGTTGGGAGTGAGCGCCGGGGGTGCTGCTCGTCATCGGCGGCGCGGCTCGCGTCTGCGCGGCTTGCGGGATAGACTCTTGCACCCTATCTCACGGGAGCCTCGCTCTGCACTGCTCGCGCTTGCACGCGGGCCATCAAGTTGAACCGATGTCCATTCGCCGGGCTCCGACCCTGAGGGCCAAGCGGGATCAGGAGACGCCGTCGCGCAGCCGCGCGGCGGGGCCTGCCTCTTCCCAAATACCCCGGGGGGAGCCCACCTGAACCCAAGGGTTCAACCGGCCTCCGTCGACGGCAGAAGCAGAGCGGGGCCTCTCGTTTTCCGTTGAGATCGGACGCACGCTCGACGCCGCACGGACGAGCGGATAGCCTCCGGGCTCGCGCGGTGGCTTCACGGTCACGCCCCCTCGGTCGGGGGTGGGAGCCCTCGCGACGCGGTCCGCGGCGCCCTCATCGAGGGGCGCTGCAGCGGAGGTGGATATGCGGCAGTTTGTGCTCGGCCTCGTCGTAGCTGGTCTTGCTTGGTGGGGATATGGCAAGTGGGGCCCGACGGATGCGTTCGCGGAGCGCGCCGTCGCCCCGGTCGCAGCGCCGTCTACCGACCGGGCGGACGTGCCCGGCGGTGGCACAGCAGACGGCGCCAGCCTCGGCGGCATGCTCGGCCAGACGGGCGCAGCGGCGCCGCGCGAGGCGTCGAGCGGTGGCGCCCCCGCCAGTCGCGCGGTCGAGGCGGCGGTGCCCAGCGACCTCGAGGGCCTGGTCGAAGCGCTGGAGCGGCGCGCCCCCGCGGCCTTCGGCCTCGGCTGGCTCGCGGTCGCTTCGGGCCGACTCGGCCTCGAGCACGACAAGATCGTCGGGCTGCTGCAGCCCGAGAGCGACGACTTTGCGGCCCAGCTCGCCGCGCTCGGCGACCACAACGGCTTCCTGCGCAGCCCGGAGGGTCGCGCGGCGGCCAAGAAGGCCACCGTCGCCGCGATGGCGATGCCCGACGCCGACGCCATCGACGCCGGCACGGACCTGCTCTACCTGATGACGTGCGGCCGCATCGAGCGCGCCGACCGCGAGTGGCGCGCCGTCGTCGACGCGGCGCGCGACCAGCACCGGGTGCGCGTCGACCGCTGGCTGTGCAACCCCACCAATGTCGCGGGCGCCAGGGTCTACACGGTGCAGTCCGGAGACTCTCTCGACCGGATCGCCAGGCGCTTCCGCAGGGAGGGCGTCAAGGTCGAGGCGGGCACGCTCGCTGTGCTGAACCGCATCAGCAACCCCAAGTCGCTGGCCGTCGGCCAGCGGATCACGGTGCCGGTGGCGCCGGTCTCGGCGCTCCTGGAGAAGCGCAGCTACGCGCTGATGGTCTTCATCGGCGACCAGCTGCTGCGGCTCTACTGGGTCGGCCACGGCAAGGACGACCGCACTCCTGTGACCGAGTTCGAGGTGATCGCCAAGCAGGCGCGGCCCGACTGGACGGCGCCCGACGGCAACGTCTACCCGTACGGCCACAAGGAGAACGTGCTCGGCGAGTACTTCATCAAGTTCGGACACGCGCAGTACTCGGGCTTCGGGGCGCACGGCACGACCGAGCCGGAGTCGATCTGCACGCAGGCGTCGATGGGCTGCATCCGGATGTTCGACCAGGACATCGAGGAGCTGTTCGCGGTGCTGCCCCGCGGCGCCAAGGTCGAGGTGCGCGCGACCGAGGCGCGCTAGACGGCCGTCCCAGCGCGCGGCTAGAGGGCGAGGCCCCGGCGTGTGCCGCTCCGAGGCGGCCGCGCCGCCTGCTCGATCAGGGCGCGAGCCGCGTGATGGCGCGCACCTTCCAGGCGCGGAAGACGCCGAGGAAGTCGACGTTTTCGGGCGGGATGCGGTCGACGCCGAAGTGCGCGACGCCGCGCGGCCGCAGCGCCACGCGCGAGCGGTCTTCAGAGGCTTCGGCCTCGAGCGTGACCTCGACCACCTCGGCCAGCTCCTGCAGCCTCGCGCCGACCCTGGCGTCGCGCTGCGCAGGCGTCAGGTCGGCGCCGGGCCTGCGGTAGCGCAGCTCCCAGTAGGTTTGGCGCACGAGGTCGATCCGCACCTGCTCGCCTGCGAACGCCACGTCGACCGTCGCCGCGTCGCCACGAGCCCGCACGCTCGCCGCAGGCACCTCGGCGTAGCCCGCGACGTGCAGGTAGGGATATCGCTCGCGGACGGCGCTCCAAGCGAGCTCGAGCGTGCCTTCGTCCGCGCCGAGCTCTTCGCGCAGCTCGTCGGACAAGGCGTCGTAGACCACCTCCGGCTCGTCCCGGCGCAGCGCTTCGAGCAGCGTCCGGGCCGCGAGCTCCGGCGTGCTGAGGTCGACGGAGATCCAGGCCGACGTGTCGGGGCCGCAGAACGCGCGGCTGATCGAACAGCACCCCGTGAGCGTGACGGAGACGGCGCACAGGGCGGCGGCGGCGGGCGAGCGCATCGGGCGTATCGTCGGCGACCGCAAGCTCCGATGCCACGGTCAGCTGCCGCCCGGCGCGCGGGAACGTCTCGCGATGAGCGCCCCGGGGTTGATCGGGAGTTTTCGGCTGCCGACAAAGCTATAGTGTTTCGTCCTGTCTCGGGCGTCCCAGACATCGCCAACCGTGCCGCTCATGAACACCATCCGTAACCTCGGCGTCGCCGTCGCTTTGGCGCTGCCGGCGCTCGCCCAGACCACCTCCGAGCCGGCCACTTCCGAGCCGGCCACCTCCGAGCCGGCCAAGTCCGACGTCCAGCTGCAGGCCGCGCGCAAGCAGAAGGCCAAGGCCAGAGCCCAGCAGCCCGCCGACAAGATCCCCGCCGGCGGCGGCGGCGCGCTCAAAGCGTCGGGCGGCAACTCGTGGTTCCCCGTGACCGTGCGCGAGCTCGGCACCTTCTACGGGAGCGGCGAAGCGATCGGCAAGTTCGAGTTCCAGAACCCGCAGGCGACCGCCGTCGACTGGCTCGCGCTGACCCCCAGCTGCCAGTGCGCGAGCGCCGAGATCACCGTCGGCGAGCGCACCTACCGCGTCATCAGCAAGCCGCAGAAGCGGGTGGTGCGCGTCACCAAGCGCCCCGGCCAGCCCGACCTGCAGGAGAACGTCCAGAAGATCACGATCGCGCCGCACGAGCGCGGCCGGATCGTGACCCGGCTGGACATGAACAAGATCACGGGCAACAAGTTCGCCACGCTGGACATCCACTCGACCGATCCGGTCGAGCCGCACACCAAGCTCACGTTCCGCGCGAACGGCGCGCAGCTGTTTAACGTGATGCCCAAGGAGATCAACCTCAACAAGATGACCTGGAACGAGACCCGCGAGTTCTCGGTCACCGTGACCTCGACGATGAAGAAGGACTGGAAGATCCTCGGCGTCGACAGCCCGAGCGACGCCTTCGACGTCAGCTGGGAGGCGGTCCCCGCGGGTGACAACACGTCCTACCGGATCAGCGGCAAGTACGGCCCGGTCAACTCCGAGGTCGGCGGCGGCGGCATGCTGAAGTTCCGCACCAACGTCGGCAACAACGCGAGCTTCGACGTGCGCGTGCTCGCGTTCGTGCAAGGCCCGCTGGACGTCAAGCCGGGCGGGTTCCTGACGCTCGGCCTGATCCGCAAGGGCAAGGCGAGCAAGAAGGCGGTCACGTTCACGCCGAACGACGGCGCCGACCTCAAGGCGACCGAGCTCAAGTTCGAGAAGATGACGCTGGCGCCGGAGTTCGTCTCCGCGACGCAGCGCAAGGACGGCAACAACCTGGTCGTCGAGATCGCCGTGGCCGACAACGCGCCCGCGGGGCTGGTGAAGGGCGAGCTCGTGGTGCAGTTGAACCACCCGCTGATCAAGGAGAAGCGGATCATGTTCAACGGCTTCGTCCGGTAGCCGCCTCTGCCTCGGGGCCCGCCAGTTCGGGCCTTTGTGCGCAGCGAGCGGTTCGGCCCCGTCGAACGGCCGCGCCGAGCTGGGCGGATCGCCTGATGTGCGCGGAGCGCCGCGCGGCTATCGTGTGCGGCGACCGCCAAGCCGCCACCATGGGCCGACACGACCTCCCAAGCGCCTTCTCCGAGGACGAGCTGCGCGCGTTCATGAAGGCCATCCTGGCCGACGTGCACGCGCTCGAGCGGATGTTGGAGGAGGACCGCTTCGAGACCGGCATCCGGCGGATCGGCGCGGAGCAGGAGATGTTCCTGCTCGACCGCGCCGGCCATGCCTGGAACGGCGCCGACCAGATGATGCAGGCGCTCGGGCACGAGCAGTTCACCTACGAGCTGGCGCAGTTCAACCTCGAGTGCAACCTCAAGCCGCGCGTGTTCGGCGGCAAGTGCCTCTCGGAGATGGAGACCGAGCTGGTCGACCTGTTGGACCTCGCGCGGCGCACCGCGCACGACCAGGGCGGCGGCATCGTGCTGAGCGGCATCCTGCCGACGCTGAGGCGCAGCGACCTGTCGCTCGACTCGATGGTGCAGAACCCGCGCTACCTCGCGCTCAACAACGCGATGGCGCAGCTGCGCGGCGGGGACTTCGAGTTCCGCATCAAGGGCGTCGACGAGTTCGAGATGGATCACGACAACGTGATGCTCGAGTCGTGCAACGCGAGCTTCCAGGTGCACTTCCAGGTCGGCCCGAGCGAGTTCGCCAAGCTCTACAACACCGCGCAGGCGATCACCGCGCCGGTGCTGGCCGCGGCCACCAACTCACCGGTGCTGCTCGGCCACCGGCTGTGGCGCGAGACGCGCGTCGCGCTGTTCCAGCAGTCGGTCGACGCGCGCTCGGCCGCGCACCAGCTGCGCGGCCGCCGGCCGCGCGTCAACTTCGGCGACGGCTGGGTCCGCGACTCGGTGCTGGAGATCTTCCGCGAGGACATCGCGCGCTTCCGCGTCGTGCTCGCCAGCGACCTCGACGAGGACCCCGCCGCCGTGCTCGACCGCGGCGGCGTGCCCGACATGACGGCGCTGCGGCTGCACAACGGCACCGTCTACCGCTGGAACCGCGCGTGCTACGGGATCAGCGACGGCAAGCCGCACCTGCGCATCGAGGCGCGCGCGTTCCCGTCCGGCCCGAGCCCGGTGGATGAGATGGCGACGGCCGCGTTCTTCTTCGGCCTGATGGCGGCCGTCAGCAACGAGTTCGACGACGTCAGCCGCGCGATGTCCTTCGACGACGCCAAGGGCAACTTCGTCGCGGCCGCGCGGCTCGGCCTGCAGGCGAACCTGACGTGGTTCCACGGCCGCGAGTACACGGCGCAGGACCTGATCCAGTCGGTGCTGCTGCCGATGGCGCGCGAGGGCCTCGAGAACGCGAAGGTCGACGGCGGCGACGTCGAGCGCTACCTGGGCATCATCCATGAGCGGTGCGCCCGCGGCCGGACCGGCTCGCGCTGGCTGCTCGATTCGCTCAGCGCGATGGGGGACAAGGGCACCAAGGACCAGCGCATGACCGCGCTCGTCCGCGCGATGCAGACGCGCCAGGAAGAGGCCCTGCCCGTGCACGCGTGGGATCTCGCCGACACCGGCGAGTTCGAGGGGTGGAAGGACAGCTACGTGCTGGTCGGGCAGTTCATGTCCACGGACCTGTTCACGGTGCACCCCGAGGACGTGGTCGACCTCGCCGCGTCGCTGATGGACTGGCGCCACATCCGCCACGTGCCGGTCGAGGACAACGACGGCAACCTCGTGGGCCTCGTCTCGCACCGGACGCTCCTGCGCATGGTCGGCAAGGGCATGCGCAGCAGCAGCAGCGCGCCCGTCGCGGTCAAGGACATCATGATCAAGGACCTGGTCACGGTGACGCCGAGCACGCCGACGCTGGAGGCCATCGAGAAGATGCGGACGCACCGCATCGGCAGCATCCCGGTCGTCGAGGACGGCCGCCTCGTCGGGATCATCACCGAGCGGGACCTCATCCGGATCGCGGCGATGCTGTTCGAGAAGCACCTGCGCGAGAACGACGGCGAGTGAGCGGCGCAGGATGAGCGACGTCGATGCCGGCCGCCGGTCGGACGAGATCGCCGGTCGTGAGATCGGGCGGTGGGGCAAAGGGCCCGGGCCGACGCTGCTGGTCACCGGCGGAGTGCACGGCAACGAGCCCGCGGGCGTGCGCGCCGCCGAGCGCGTGCTGGCTGCGCTCGGGGAGCGGTCGCCTGCCGGCCGCGGCTGCTTCGTCGCGCTCCGCGGCAACTGCGCGGCGCTGGCCGCGGGACGCCGCTTCCTCGCGCGCGACCTCAACCGCGGCTGGGACGCGGCGTCGGTTGCCGGCACCCGTGCGCGCCCAGCTTCGGAGCGGTCGCCCGAAGACCTCGAGCAGCTGGCGCTCCTGGACGCCTTCGAAGCGGTCGACGGGCGCCGTCAGGGCCCGCTGCTCTACGTCGATCTGCACACCAGCTCGGCCGCCGGGTCGCCGTTCCTGTGTCTCGCGGACACCGTCGACAACCGCCGGCTCGGCCTCTCGACCGGTGTGCCGATCATCCTGGGCATCGAGGAGACCATCGCGGGCGCGTCGCTCGAGTGGTTCGCCGACCACGGCATCGCAGCGTTCGCGGTCGAGGGCGGCCAGCACGAGAGCCCGGACGCCGTCGACAACCACGAGGCGGTGCGCTGGGGTCTGCTGGTCCGGCTCGGCATCGTCGAGCGCGGCGCGGTGGACCTGCGTCCGCACCGCGAGCGGCTGCGCCGCGCGGTCGGGGACGCGCCGGCGATCGTCGAGATCACGCACCGCCAGCAGATCGGGCCCGAGGACCGGTTCCGGATGGCGCCCGGGTTCGTCAACTTCTCGCCGGTCGAGAAGGGCCACGTGCTGGCGCGCGACCGCACCGGCGAGCTCCGCGCGCCCGCGCGCTGCCACGTCATGCTGCCGCTCTACCAGGAGCTGGGCGACGACGGCTACTTCCTGGCGCGGCGGGTGTCGGGCTTCTGGCTGTGGCTCGCGCGCGTGCTGCGCGGCTGCCGCTTGGGCGGGCTCTTGCCGCTGATGCCGGGCATCCGCCGCGCCGAGGGCGAACCCGACACGCTGCTCGCCGACCCGCGCGTCGCGCGCTGGTTCGTCGTCGAGGTGTTCCACCTGCTCGGCTTCCGCAAGGAGTCGCGGCGCGGCGCGCTGCTCGCGTTCTCGCGTCGGCGTTCGCGCGCCGACAACAGCGAGCTCTAGCGCTGTGCCTACCGCCGCGCGCGCGGCGCCGGCGTCGCCTCAGCCCTTCGCGAGACCGTAGAAGCCGGGGTCGTCCACGGGCGGGCAGAGCTCGGGCGGGAGCAGCAGCGTGCGGCCCGCCCAGATCTCGGTGAAGACGCGGTACTCGAGCGCGGTCTGGTCGAGGTACGCGACGCCGTCGCTGCCGCCCGTCCCGACGCGCCGGCCGATGACGCGCTCGACCATGCGCGCGTGGCGCTGCCGGAACGCGAGCATCGCCTGCTCGCACTCGATCAGCCCGTCGATGATCGCGCCCGGCCAGCTCAGCAGCGGCAGCGCGCGGTTGCTGTCGACGAACAGGATCGCAGCGCGCAGGCGCCGGAACCACGCGCGGCGGTCCTCGGGCACGTCCTCGGCGTCGAGGTGCCGCTTGGCGCCGCGGAGTTGGCCCTCGTAGCGGGCACGCAGCCGCGCCTCGTCCTCGGGCGAGAGCGACTGCGCGCCGACCGTGTGCTGCAGCGCGCGCTCGTGCAGCTGCTCGTGGCCGCGGTAGTAGGCGTCGGTCCACGCCTGCACGGCGCGCGCGTCGTCCGGGTCCTCGGGGGCGCTGCCCTGGATCGGCGTGCGGCCGAGCCACGCGCGCACCGCGTCCTTGAGCGTCGGCGTGTCGGCGATGCGGCGGGAGACCCGCTCGAAGGCAGGCGACGGCGCGCCGTCCTCGCCGCGCAGCGCGTCGAGGTAGCTGCCTTCCTTGCCGAACGGGATCCGGCTGTCGTCGTCGAGGCCCATCAGCACCTCGATCTCGCGCATCTGGGCGGACTGGAAGCCCGACGCCGGGTTGAGCTTGTCGCGGAACGTCAGGTAGTCCTGCGTCCGCATCGTCTCCATCAGCCGGAAGTGCTGCGCTGCGAGCTCGAAGCAGATCGTCACGCGCTTGAGGCTCTGCACGGCGCCGGCGAGCGCGTCCTCGGGGACGTGGGGCTTCGCGAACAGGTCGCGCGCGGTCGCCAGCTCTCGGAGCACCAGCTTGAACCACAGCTCGTCGATCTGGTGGATCACGATGAAGCGCACCTCGTCGTCGGACAGGTGGCGCTCGCTCGCGTCGAGGCCGCTCTGCAGCTGCAGCAGCTCCTCGACCTTGACGTAGTCCCAGTAGCTGGCCTTCTGTGGCATCCCGAAACGGTAGCGCGGCCGGCCCGCAGACCCTACGTCCCAGGCGGGCGCCCCGCCCGGCGGTGAGCGCCCAGCGGACGAATCAGCGGCCGAATCAGCGGCTCGACAGGTTGAAGTCGACCACGACCGTCTCCTGGCCGGGCGCGATGACGATCTCGCGCTCGGACTCCTTCATGTCGATCAGCGCGCCGAACGGGTTCTCGGCGGAGTGGCGCGCGGCGGTGACCTTGTAGACGCCCGGCGGCACGCGCTTGAGCATCGTGTAGTTGCCGTTGCCGTCGCTGAGCACGTGCGTGGTGAACAGCTGCTTGGCCATCTCCTGCTGCTGCTCCGGCGTCATCTTGGCGCCGGGCTGGATCGAGCCGGGCTCACCGGGCTTGGGCATGGGCTTGCTGATCACGACCTTGACCTGGCCTGTCGGCACGCCGTCGACGGTCGTCACGCCCTGCATGCGCGCGCCGAGCCGCAGCGTGACGGTGCCGGCGTCGACGACTTCGCCCTCCTGGCTCAGCTTGATGTTGATCGCCGTGCCCTCGCAGAACTTCGGGTGCGAGACGCGCACCATGTAGTCGGCGAACGCGAGCTGCTTCAGCTCGAAGCGGCCCTGCTTGTCGGTGCGGACCTGCTTGGTGGTGTGCTTCTCCGGGATCATCGTCCGGAAGACGTCGAACAGGCCGGTGCCGGCAGCGAGGCCGGAGTTCATGTCCGAGGTGACCACAGCGCCCGCCACCGGCTGGCCGCGGTCGTCGACGACGGTGCCGGTGATCGCCGCGCCGACGGTCAACACCGCGACGACCTCGAGGTCGTCCTCGCCCTGCACGACGTGGAACATCGGCGACAGGGTCTTGGCGTGGTCCTTCTCGGTGATCTGGAACTTGTAGTCGCCCGGCGGCATGTCCTCGATGACCGCGAAGTCGCCCTCGTAGTTGCGGGGCGAGATGTTGCGGTCGGGGAAGTCCAGCACGTTGCCGATCGCTTCGGGGTTCTGCGGGAACGCGCGCTTGAGCCCCAGGCGGAAGCTCTTGACCGGTCGCTGCCGCGCGCTGAGCACCTTGAGCCGCACCCGCGCGCGCGGGTGGATGACCGCCTTGATGTCCTCGCCGGTCAGCACGACCGGGATCTCCTTCTCGCTGAAGCGGTTGGCGGAGACGGTCAGCCGGTAGGGGCCGTCGCGCAGCGGCGGGAACTGGAACTCGCCCTGGTCGTCGGCGTAGATGGTCTCGTTCTGCGGCGTCTTGACGCTCAGGCCCATGGCCGCGACCTTCGCGCCCGCGACGCGCTCGCCGCGCGGGTCGACCACGACGCCGGTGATGGTGCTGCCGGCCTCGATCTTGAGCGTGAACTCGTTGGGAGCGGAGTCGCTCAGCTGCGGGTTGAGCAGGATGGCCGTCGCGTAGCCGGGGGCCTCCACGGTGAGGTTGACGGTGCCCAGCCGCGGGCCGGACGTGAACCGGAAGTAGCCCTGCGCCTCGGTCTGGACCGAGACGCCGCGCTCGCGCCCGGGCGTGGTCACCATCGCGTGCGTGTTCATGCCGGACATCATGAAGACGGTCGCGCCGGGCACGGCCGCGCCGGTCGCGGCGTCGACGACGCGGCCCTGCACGGTCAGTCCGTACTGCAGCTTGAGGTCGCCGGCGTCGTACCAGTCGACGGCGCTCACCGAGATCGGGGACTTGGACAGTTCGGGGTGCTCGTCCGTGACGATGCGCAGGTCGACCTTCTTGCCCGCGGTCGGCACGCCGAGCGCGAACGAGCCGTCCTCGTCGCTCGTGACCGACTCGGAGATCGGCGGCGAGATCTGCCCGGCCTTGTTCTTCAAGAACATGTCGATCGGGTTGCTCAGCACGTTCTCGAGCAGCATTACTTTCACGCCTGCGGCGATGCGGCCGTCGGGCAGCAGCACGCGCCCCTTGACGCCCTGCGGCGCGTCGGAGAACGACTGGCCGCGGTCGGCGACCTCGGTCCGCACGATCTCTGTCGGCGCGACGGCCGGGGCCTGCACGGGCGTGGCGGGCTCGGGCGCCTGGCGGGGGTTCGACGGCGCGGGTTCGGTCCGCAGCTCGGGCGGCAGGACGGGCGCCTGCTGTCCGGGGTTGACGACGTAGTAGGCGCCGCTCGCGGCAGCGACCACGAGCAGGAGCGGGACAGCGATCTTGGTAGCGGAGGACACGGGCGGGGTAGGCAGTTGGCGATTACTTGGCGGGCAGGTCCAGGTGCCGTTCGACCGTGCGCTCGCCGGCGGCGATGCGGAGGGTCAGCGACGACCGATCGAGCTGCAAGAGCTGGTGGAAGATCTCGGAGTCAGGCGTGGACGAGCCGACGGCAGCGGCCCGGAGGACGTAGCTGCCCGGCGGGATTCGACGGCCGAAGGCGTAGCGACCTTCCGGGTCCGTTACGGTTTCCAGACGAAGGGACCGATCGGCCCGCGACGTGCCCTCGCTGGTGAGGATCACCCGGATCTGTCCCGATGTGTGTCCGGTGGCGCCGGTGGTCCCGTGCAGGAGCGCGCCCGGCTCCATCTGGATGGGTTGTAACGTGCTGCAAACAAGAGCCTTGCATTCAATCTCGTCGACGAGGGTCCGGCACCAGTCCGGGTGCTCGACCTGCAGCTGGTAGCGCGCCGCGGCGAGCCGCGCCAGGGAGAAGCGGCCGGCCGAATCGGTCACGGCCGTGCGGCGGGTGGCCCGCGCCGGCCTCGCGGCCTGCAGCGCCTGCAGCAGCGGGCTGTCCGTCACCGTCCCGGCAGGCTGGCTGGTCACCGTGGCGCCGGCGACCGGGTTGCCGTGCTCGTCCTGCACGGAGCCTTCGAGGGTGCCCCCGCGGCTCAGGGTCACCTCGACCTCTCGGAGCGCGCCCGCCGCCCCGTCGAGCGCGGGCAGGCGCAGCGGCGCGGAGAACGACGTCGCCCAGCCGTCGGCACGGACCTCGACGACGAACAGGCCGCCGGGGGCACAGCGCAGCTCGCTCGCGCGCGTCGCGTTGTCCAGGCTGACGTGTTGCACGGGCAGCCCGGCGACGACGCCGATGCCGCCTTGCGCGGCCGCGTCGAGCGGCGCTGCCGGGTCGGCCGGACAGAAGCGTCGCAGCGCCAGCCGGTAGCGGCGCGCGACGCCGCCGCTCGGGCTGCGCACAGTGACCCGCACGCGGTGCTGCGGCGCGAGCGAGAGCGCGAGCGGCTGCGTCGGGTCGACGTCGACGTGCTCGGCGACCGCGAATCCCTGCGCGGTGGCGCGCACGCGGTGCGGCCCGAGCGGCAGGCCTTCGAGGCAGAACACCCCCTGGCTGTCGGTGTGCGTGACGACCGCGGGCTCGTTCGCGCGCCCCGATGCAGCCCGCACGCGCGCGCCGCTGACGGGCGCGCCGCTGGGGGTGCGGGCGACGCCGAACAGCCGCGCGCCCGCCACGAGCTCGAAGTCGACGCGCGTCGGTCTGTCCGCGCGCAGCTCGACGTCCTGCGCGAGCGCGCGGGCGAGTCCGGGAGCCTGCGCAGTGAGCTGGGCGACGCCGCGCGGCGGCGCGTGACGGAGCTCGTAGAAGCCCTGTGGGTCGCAGCGCACGGTGCGCATGGCGTCGCCGCCGGGCAGCGCTGCCAGCGCGGCTCGGGCCAGGGCGCCGCCCGCGGTGAGCGTCACCTGCGCGTGGGGAACCGGCAAACCGGGGCGATCGGCGAAGGTGACGCGGCCGCGCACGGTCGCGCCGTCTTCGAGCGTCAGGGTGCCGAGGTCGTGCCATTGTGCGTCCAGCACCGAGAGGTCACCGAGGCGGAGCGGCGCGTGCCGCGAGGACACCACGCACAGCTCGTAGGTGCGCTCGTCGGCGGCGCCGAGTCCGAGCGCGAACGTGCCGTCGTGAGAGACCTCGGCGCTCGCGACCGGCGCGAGCAGGTGCGGCTGCGCAGGCGCCAGCGCCAGCACGCCGGGCCGCGAGCCGAGCGCTTCGGTCAGGTGCACAAAGGCCGCTTCGACCGGATAGCCGTCCGCGTCCACCACGCGCCCGAACAGGCCCTGCGCGTGCGCGCGGGCCGGCGG
>JBERSB010000579.1:0-11377 GCA_041236755.1 Luminiphilus sp.
TCGCGAAGCGCTACCAGGGCAAGCGCTTCAACAGCCCGAACGACGCGGTGTTCCACCGCAACGGCGACCTCTACTTCACGGATCCGCCCTACGGGCTGACCCAGAAGATGCAGGATCCAGGCAAGGAGCTGCCGTTCCAGGGCGTCTACCGCTGCACGAGCGAAGGCGAGGTCACGCTGCTGACGAAGGAGATGACGCGCCCCAACGGCATCGCCTTCTCTCCCGACTACCGCACGCTCTACGTGGCCAACTCCGATCCGCAGCGCGCGGTGTGGATGGCGTTCGCGGTCGAGGACGACGGCACGCTCGGGGCAGGCCGCGTGCTGTTCGACGCGACCTCGATGGTCGGCGCGCGCAAGGGCCTCCCCGACGGGCTCAAGGTCGACCGGGACGGCAACCTGTTCGCGACGGGGCCCGGCGGCGTGCTGGTCCTGACCCCGGACGGGCGCCACCTCGGCACGCTCCTGACCGGCGAGGCGACCAGCAACTGCGCGTTCGGTGAGGACGGCCGCACGCTGTTTGTCACGGCGGACCGCTTCCTGCTGCGCGTGCGCCTCGACACCACCGGCTTCGGGTTCTGAGCGACGGCGGCTCGCAGGCCAGCCTTCCGCGCCCTAGGCTCGTGCCCGGTCCATCGCGTCCAGGAGTCTGCCGTGAACACAGTTGAATCGCCCTACTGGAACCCGAAGACCGAGACCCTGCCCAAGGACCAGCTGCACGCGCTCCAGCTGACCAAGCTGCAGCGGCTGGTCGACCGCGCGTGGCACACCTCGCCGTTTCACCGCAGGCTCTACGAGGACGCGGGCGTCGCGCCGGAGCAGATCAAGACGCTCGACGACGTCCGGCGGCTGCCGTTCATGACGCGCGAGGACTGGATGGCGTGCCAGGCGGAGCAGCCGCTGTTCGGCGACATGATCACGCGGCCCGAGGAGGACGCGATCCGCTACCACCTCACGTCCGGCACGTCGGGCCGTCAGCCGCTGCGCGTGCTCGACGGGCGCAAGGACTGGTCGTGGATCGCCGACATGTGGTGCTACGGGTTCTGGGGCTTCGGCATCCGGCCTACGGACAAGGTGTTCTTCGCGTTCAGCTACGGCTCGTTCATCGGCTTCTGGGGCGCGCACTACTGCTGCGAGAAGCTCGGCACGCTGACGCTGGCGTCCGGCAACATGACGACCGAGCAGCGCGTCAAGCAGATCGTCGAGATGGGCGTCACGGTCGTCTGCGCGACGCCGACCTATGCGCTGCGCATGGGGCAGGCGGCCGAGAAGATGGGCATCGACCTCAAGAAGGACGGCAAGGTCCGGCGCGTCGTCGTCTCCGGCGAGCCCGCGGGCTCCATCACCGCGGTCAAGGAGATGATCGAGGACATGTGGGGCGGCAAGTGCGGCGACACCGCCGGCATGACCGAGATCGGCACGATCATGATCTTCGAGTGCGACCACCAGCCGGGTGGCCCGCACATCATCGAAGACCACTTCATCGAAGAAGTGCTCGATCCCGACAGCGGCGAGCCGGTCGGCTACGGCGAACGCGGTGAGCGCGTGGTGACGTCGTTCGGGCGGGGCTTCCTCCCGCTGATCCGCTACCGGACCAAGGACCTCGTCTGCAAGGTGCCGCACACGCGCTGCGACTGCGGGCGCACCGGCGACATCTACGACGGCGGCATCCTCGGACGCGTCGACGACATGAAGCTGATCCGCGGCACCAACGTCTACCCGCGCGCGGTGGAGGCGGTCGTGCGTGAGCACAGCGAGGTCGAGGAGTTCCAGATCGTCCTGACGCGGCGCGACGACGTGCAGGACGAGATCACGGTGCAGGTCGAGCTCAAGCCGACCGAGGCCGAGGCCTGGCCGCGGCTGCGCGCGCAGCTGGGGCAGGACCTCGCCGACGCCCACGAGGGCCTGCGCTTCAACGTCGAGCTCGCCGGCGAGGGCGAGCTGCCCCGCTTCGAGCTGAAGGCGAAGCGCCTCCAGGACCTCCGCCCACAGCACTGAGGAGCGACAACGATGACCGGCACGACCAAGGACCTCCTCGGCAACGACTTGACCGAAGACGAGCAGCAGCTCGTCGACCTCTACCAGCGCCTGAAGGCGCTCAGCGCGCGCGACGACCTGCCGCCGGTCGTCGTCGCCAACGTCAAGCAGGCGATGGTGATGCTGTGGAACGCGTGCAACGACCTCGCGCTGCTGCACGAGGAGCCGGGCTGCGACTAGGTGCAGCACGCCTCGCCACAATCCGGGGCGCGGAGCTGCTGCGGGCTCGCCTTGCTCGCGGCGCTGGCCGCCTGCGGCGAACGCGCCGCGCCGACGCTCACCGACCGGATCGCCGGGACGCCGCTCGAGCTGGCGCCGTTCGGCGAGCAGGTCGTCGTAGCCGACCTCTTCCCGCACGACGACGAGCTGCGCGGGATCAGCGGCCTCGCGGCTTCGCGCGACCACGAGCGGTTGCTGTGGGCGATCTCGGACACCGCGACCAAGCTGTTCGCGATCCGATTGCAGGCCGAGGGCGTCGCCGTCGAGCGCGTCGACGTCCGCGGCGTGACCCGCTTCGACTGGGAGGACCTCGCGTGGTTCGAGGACGGCGGCGATGCGTTCCTGATGATCGCGGACGTCGGCACCAACCGGCCCGATTCGCGGTCGCGCCGCCGGGACGGCGGCCAGGTCGGCATGCTGCACGTCGTGCGCGAGCCACGTCCGGGAGACGACGCCGTCAAGGTCGTGCGCACGCTGACCTTCTCGCTGCCCTGTGAGCCGATCCGTGACCTGGAGTCGGTCGCGGTCGACAGCGCGCGGCGCGAGGTCGTGCTCGTCGAGAAGCGCGCTAGAGCGCACCGCGCGATGGTGCTGGACCTCGACGTGGACCACCACGAGCTACGCGACGCCGACTGGACGCCGATCTCGCTGCCCGACCTCGAAGCGTGGGAACAGCAGCCGCAGAGCCTCAAGCCTTCGCAGCTCTACCAGACCAGCTGGCGCCGCAACCCGACCGCCCTCGACCTGCTCGACCGCCGCGCGCTGCTGCTGACGAACCGGCACGCCTACCTCTACACGCGCGGAGACGGCGCGAGCTGGCGCGACGCACTCGCCACGGCCCCGCAGCAGCTCCGGATCCCCTTCACGCTGGAGCTGCCGGGCCGTCTTCCGCAGACCTTGCCGCGCGGCGCCGCCCCGGTCCTGCCGCAGCGCGAGGCCGCGTGCTTCGACCCGACCGGCAGCGCGGTCTACGTCGCGTCCGAACAGCGCCGCGACCCGCAAGCGTGGCTGGTGCGGTTCGACCGACGCTGAGCGTCGCCCGACGCGACCGTCGCGCTCGCGCACGACGCTGCTAAGCTGCTCGGCATGCAACGCCTCCTCTCTGTCGCGCTGGCGACGCTCGCGACGCTCTCTTCGGTGTGCACGCAGCAGCAGGGGCTCGCGCGATCCGAACAGCCCAACGTGCTGTTCGTGATGGCCGACGACCTGGGCTACGGTGAGCTCGGCAGCTTCGGGCAGCAGAAGATCCGCACCCCGCGCCTGGACCAGCTCGCTGAGCAGGGCATGCGCTTGACGCGCCACTACTGCGGCTCGCCGGTCTGCGCGCCGTCTCGGTGCGTGTTGATGACCGGCAAGCACCCGGGCAACGCCGCGGTCCGCGACAACAAGGAGCACAAGCCAGAGGGCCAGTGGGCGCTGCCCACGACGGAGCCGATGATGAGCGAGATGCTCAAAGGTGCCGGCTACACCACCGGCGCGTTCGGCAAGTGGGGACTCGGCCCGCCGCTCTCGGACTCCGATCCCATCGCCCGCGGCTACGACCGCTTCTTCGGCTACAACTGCCAGCGCCACGCGCACAGCTACTACACGGACTACCTGTGGAGCGACCGCGAGAAGGTCCGACTGGCCAACACGCCGCCGGTCAGCGGCCACGGCCGGCTCAAGGACGGCGAAGACCCCAACGACCCCTCGAGCTACGCGCGCTTCCGCGGCGACGACTACGCGCCGGACCACATCCTGAAGGCCGCCAAGGACTTCCTCCGCGCCAGCAAGGACCGGCCGTTCTTCCTCTACTACCCGTCGGTCATCCCCCACCTCGCGCTGCACATCCCCGAGGCCGAGCTGGAGCAGTACGAAGGCGAGTTCCCGGAGACGCCGTATCCGGGCGGCAAGGGCTACACGCCGCACTTCAAGCCGAAGGCTGCCTACGCGGCGATGATCACGCGGCTCGACCGCTCCGTCGGCGAGCTGCTGGACCTGCTCGACGAGCTGGGACTGTCGAAGGACACGATCGTCGTGTTCACCTCGGACAACGGCGCCACGCACAGCCCGATCGGCGGCACCGACGTCGACTTCTTCAACTCCTGCGGAGGCCTGCGCGGCCGCAAGGGCTCGATGTACGAGGGCGGCATCCGCGTGCCCGGCATCGTGCGCTGGCCCGGCAAGGTCGCCGCAGGCAGCCAGAGCGATCGGGTCACCGGGTTCGAGGACTGGATGCCGACGCTCGCCGAGCTGTGCGGCGGCGACGTCCCCGCGGGCTGCAACGGCGTCAGCTTCGCCGCGACGCTCCGCGGCGAGGACCAGCGCGCGCGGCCGTTCCTCTACCGCGAGTTCGCCGGCTACCGCGGCTGGCAGGCGGTCTGGCAAGGCGACTACAAGCTGGTCCGCAAGAACATGCACAAGCAGCCGAAGACCGAGCTCTACGACCTCGGCGCCGACCCGACCGAGGCGCGCGACCTGGCCGGCGAGATGCCCGAGCGCGTGGCCGCGATGATGAAGGTCGCGATGCGTGAACACGCGCCGTCCGAGACCTTCCCGCTGAAGGCGATCGACCAGTAGCCTGCGCATCCGTCCCCGCCGCCACCTCGAATACACCGCCGTGCAACCCGAACCTGGCCATGCGAAGAACGTGCTCGGCACCGAGCTCAAGACGTGCGGGACGGAGCCGATGACCGGCTTCTTCCGCGACGGCTGCTGCAACACGTCCGGCGACGACCACGGCGTGCACACGGTCTGCGCAGAGGTCACCGAGGAGTTCCTGTTCTTCTCCAAGGAGGCGGGCAACGACCTCTCGACGCCGCGGCCGGAGTTCGCGTTCCCCGGGCTCAAGCCAGGCGATCGCTGGTGCCTGTGCGCAGCGCGCTGGGCCGAGGCCGCAGCAGCAGGCAAGGCGCCGCGCGTCGTGCTCGAGTCCACACACGAGCGCACGCTCCAACTGGTCCCGCTCGCGGACCTCCAGCAGCACGCGATCCCCGGCTAGTCCAGCCCCCAGCGGCGAGTCGGCGGCGCGTCAGCGACCGCTCAGCCGTGGCCGCCCTCAGCCGTGGCCGCCCGAGGACTCGAGCTTGAGCTCGCAGGCCTCGTAGACGGGACCCTCGATGCAGGTCTTGGAGTAGGGCCAGCCGCCGAAGCGGTCGCCCCGGACCTCCACGGTGCAGCCGTTGCAGACGCCGTAGCCGCACGCCATGTAGGTCTCGAGGCTCAGGAAGCAGCGCAGGCCCTTCGCTTCGCAGAGCGACGCGACGGCGTGCATCATCGGGTCGGGCCCGCAGCAGAAGACCGTCTCGCCCTGCTTGACGACGCCGCGCTGCATGAGGTCTTCGAGCAACGCGGTCACGAGGCCGTGGAAGCCGTGGCTGCCGTCGTCGGTCGAGGCGTGCACGTCGGCGATGTCCTCGAAGTCCTCGATGCCCGAGAGCGCCGCGCGCGTGCGCCCGCCGAACAGTAGCCGCATCTTCTTGCCCGCGGCGTGCTGCTCCTTGGCGAGCAACAGGAAGGGCGCGAGCCCGACGCCGCCCGCGATGCACACGGGGTCTGCGACGTCGGTGGGGAAGCTGCAGCCCAGCGGCCCGGTCACGACCAGCTCTTCGCCCGGACGCAGCGCGCAGATGGCGCGCGTGCCCTCGCCGATCGGCTTGACCAAGAAGCTGCCCCAGGAGCCGTCGTCGGCGCGCTCGTAGAGCGAGAACGGACGCGGCAGCTGTACGGGCCAGCGCTCCTGTGTGCGCAGCATGTAGAACTGGCCGGCCCCGGTCTCGGGGATCGGACCGTCCACTTCGACGGCGTAGGAGCCTCCGCCGAGGTCGCGGAGCTGCCGCATGACGTGCGCGCGAGACTGCATCTGGGCGACGGACGATAGCGCCCGGCGCGTGAGGTTCCCAGGGCAGGGAACGCGCGAGGCTAGCGCGACGACAGCTCTCGGCCGTCGTCGAGACCCTCGGCGTGCCGAGCCGCGGCGTCGTCGACCTCTCCGGCCGCGACGGCCGCGCGCAGCGTGACCATCGGGATCTCGGGCGGCGCGTCGATGCGGATGGGCAGCACGGTCACGCCGACCCCTCGGCCGACGTAGAGGTGGCATTCGTTCTCCGAGAACCAGCCCTGCTCGAAGCCGAACTTGCTGTGGTGGATCGGCGCCTTGCCGAGCACGCGGATCTGCCCGCCGTGCGTGTGACCCGACAGCTGCAGGTCGACGTCGACGGCCGAGGCCTCGAAGAAGAAGTCCGGGTGGTGGCTCAGCAGGACCGTCGTCTCCCCGTCGCGGCGGCCGTCCAGCGCCGACCGCATGTCGGGCGTGCCCTCGGTGAGGTCGTCGACGCCGCAGAGCCACAGCGAGCCGCCCCCATGTTCGATCCGCACGCCGCGGTTGAACAGGACCTCGACGCCGTTCTCCTCGAGGAACAGCTTCCACAGCGAGATGTCCGGGCCCGAGAAGTGGTCGTGGTTGCCGGGCACGGCGTAGACGCCGTAGCGCGGCCGCAGCCGTCGCAGCCCGTCGCGGAACAGCACGATCTCACGGTCGCGGGTGTTGATCAGGTCGCCACCGAACAGCACCAGGTCGGGCTCCTCGTCCTGGACGCGCTGGAAGATCGCCTCGAGGTCCGTGGCGTTGAGGAAGCTGCCGGCGTGCACGTCGGAGATGAACGCGATGCGGAGTCCGTCGAGCGCTTCGTGGCCCGGACGCAGCTTCATGTCCAGCTCGGGCACCTGCAGGCTGTCGCGGATGCGCGCGTGCATCCAGTGCGTGAACGGGAGCCGGTCGAGGCCGCGGTTGATCGCAGCGCACGCGATCGCGACGCACCGCCTGAGCACCGTGCGCTTGCCCGAGAACACCCCGTGCGGCTGCGGCGCCTTGCGCGGCTCGTTGGTCTTGCTCCACATCTGCGCTTCGCTCGTCAGCTGCAGGCCACCGCCGGCTCACGCAGCTTGTTGAAGAGCGTACGCACGCCGATCCCCAGCGTCTCGGCCGTTCGCTTGCGGTTGCCGCCGCAGTGCTCGAGCGTGCGCTCGATGAGCTCGTGCTCGACGTCTGCGAGCGACCTGCCGACGAGCGTGCCCAGCGGATCGACCGGCTGGAGCACGACGTCTGCAGTGGGCTGCGGCGCGGCGTGCGGCTCGAGCCAGCGCTCGACCAGGGCACGATCGACCTCGTCGCCCTCGACCAACAGGCCCACGCGCTGCACGACGTTCTGCAGCTCGCGCACGTTGCCGGGCCACGCCCACGCGGCCAGCGCCGCCTCGGCGTCGCTGGTGAACCGCAACCCTGGCCGCAGGAAGTGCCGCGCCAGCGGTGCGATGTCCTCGGGGCGCTCGCGCAGCGGCGGCAGCACCACGGGCACGACGTTGAGCCGGTAGAGCAGGTCGCCGCGGAAGCGCTCGGCGGCGACCTCCGCCTCGAGGTCCCGGTTCGTCGCCGCGACGACGCGCACGTCGACCTTGACGGTCTCGCCGCCGCCGACGCGCTCGAACTCCCCCTCCTGCAGCACGCGAAGGAGCTTGGCCTGCATCGCGGCCGACATCTCGCCGACCTCGTCCAGGAACAGCGTGCCGCCGTCGGCCAGCTCGAAGCGACCCTCGCGGCGACGCCCCGCGCCCGTGAACGCGCCGGCCTCGTGGCCGAACAGTTCGCTCTCGAGCAGGGACTCCGGGACCGCCGCACAGTTGAGCTTCACGAACGGTCCGCTGGCGCGCTCGCTGCGCTTGTGCACCAGCGCTGCGATCCGCTCCTTGCCGGTGCCGCTCTCGCCGCGCACCAGCACGGTCGCCGAGCTGCGCGCGACGCGCGAGACCATGTCGATCACGTCGAGCATCTTCTGCGACGCGACCACCATGTCGCCGCCGACCGCTTCTTCGCGCAAGAAGGCGTTCTGACGCATGAGTCGCGTGCGCTGCCGAACACGCTCGATCAAGACCTCGAGCGCTTCGAGCGCCACAGGCTTCTCGAGCACGTCCGCAGCGCCTGCGCGCATCGCCTCGACCGCGACGTGCATGGCGCCGTGCGCGGTGACCAGGACGACCGGGCGCTCGACGTCGAGCTCGCGGCTCGCCGCCAGCACCGCCATGCCGTCCTCACGGGGCATGCGCAGGTCGGTGACCACGAAGTCGTAGGTGCCGACCTGCATCGCCTCGATGGCTGCGCGGCCGTCTTCTACCGCGTGAACGGTGCACCCGAGCGACTCCAGCGCCTCGCGCAGGAAGTCGCGCGACAGGGCGTCGTCGTCGGCGAGCAGGACGCGGTCCCGGCGGGTCATGCGCACGCCTCCTCGGCGCCGGCCACAGCTACGGCCGGCATACGGACCCGGAACCGCGCGCCGCGCTGGCCCGGGTTCAGGAGTTCGAGGTGGCCTCCCAAGAACGACAGCACGCGCGCGCTGAGCGCGAGGCCGAGGCCGGTGCCGCGCTGCTTGGTCGACACGAACGGCTCGAACGCGCGCTGCGCGACGTCGCGCGGCAGACCGGGGCCGTCGTCCTCGACGATCAGCTCCAGCTCGCCCGCCGTGACCTTCGCGTGCATCCGGACGCTGACGTCCGAGCACGCTTCGAGCGCGTTGCGCATCAGGTTGGACACGACGCGCCCGAGCGCGTCGGCGTCGACGAGCGCGCCACCGTCCCCACGCAGCTGCCAGCGGCTGCTCGGCAGGCTGCACTCCGCAGCCGCGCGCTGCACGACCAGCTCGATCGGCTCGCGCCCGGCGGGTTGGTCCTTGGGCCTCGCGAAGCCGAGCAGGGACTTCACGATGTCGTCGACGGCGCGCACGCCCTCGACCACCTTGCCCGCATAGCGATGCATGGTCTCTTGATCGGTGCTCCGCTCCAGCAGGCTCGCGAAGCCCATGACCCCGTTCAGCGGGTTCTTGATCTCGTGCGCGACGCCGAGCGCGAGCTCGGACAACCCCGCCAGGCGGTCGAGGCGGCGCACCTCACGCTCGAGCGACTCGAGCCGAGAGCGGTCCTCGAGCACCAGCAGCTCGCCGGCCGGGAGCGGGACGCGCCGCACGCGCACGACGTGGCCCCCGAACGCGACCGTGCCGTCGCTGCGCGTCGTCAGGTCTTCGCCGACGCCGCGGCCGGCCGCGAGCAGGCGGTTCGCCTCGACGTTGCTGGTCCCCACCGAGCCGTCCTCGCGGAGAGCGACGACGCCGATCGGCAGCGCCGCGAAGACCGCCTCGCGCTCCGCCAGCGACTCCGCGAGCGCAGCGTTGGTCTCCTTGAGCTCGACGTCGACGGCATCCGCGCGCGGCTTGAGCGCGGCGTAGCTCGCCTCGAGCTCTTCTGCGGCGGCTACGAAGCGCTCGAAGCCGTCCTTCAGGACCTGTTCTTCCTGGCTCACCGCCGATCGGCTCCCGGCCAGGTGATCTCGTCGATCTTCGGGGCCGCGTCGTAGCGGCCGTTGATGTTCATCCAGCGGAAGTGCTCCATCGCGGTCTTTGCCGCGGCGCTCCACGGACCCGGCTGCGGCACGCTGTCCGCGCCCTGCTCGATCACGTCCCGCGCGGTGATCTGAACCCAAGGCGCGCGCACCTGCTGGGCGCGCTTCTGGTAGTCGGTGCTGCCGAGCGTCAGGTCGCCGTAGCGCTCGTCGAAGCGGAACAGCAGCTCCAGGCAGCGCGCCTGGTAGAAGAGCGCCACGTAGGGCGGCTCGTCCTGTCCGAGCAGCGGGGCGAGCTCTGCCAGCGCGCGGTCCAGTCGCTCCCTGCCGCGATCGTCCCGCAGCCGAGCGGCTTGTGCTTGTCCCTGCACGCGCTGCTGCGCGGCCTCGTCGTGTCCCTGCGCCCGCAGCAGCGCCGCCTGCTCCTGCGCCTGCGCGCGGAGCGTCGCGGCGCGGTCGAGCAGCGCCTGGCCCGCCTTGAACAGCGACTGCGCGACGCGCTGGTGGTCCTCCGAGCCGTGGATCTGCGCCTGCGGCGGGTCGAGCTCCAACGTCGCGAGCAAGACCTGCTGAGGATCGTGCGCTGCGACGGGCTGCTGTGGCTGGGCGGGCGCCGTCACGACGTCACGACCCGCCGGCGCAGCCGCGCCCGACGTCGTCGTCGCCGCGCGCTCACCCTGCCGGGGCACGGGCACGAACTGCCCTGGGTCCACCTCGTTGGCCGCGGCCATCGCCTTGGCGTGCAGGTCGTCGACGAGCCGTCGGACCTTGTCGTACTCGCCGGCGAGCACGGTGTTCTTGGCCTGCAGGTTGTCGAGGTCGTGGTTCATCTGCTCGAGATCGCGCGATCCCGCGCCGCCCTCGACGCGCACCACGTCTTCGTCGAGCGACGAGATGATCCCGAGGTCGTAGCGCAGCCGCATGTCGACCAGCCGCTCGAGCTGCGAACGGCTGTTGTCGAGCGCGCGCTGGGCGAGGCGGCGCTCTTCCTGCTTCTGCTCGACGACCGGGTCCTGGCAGACCGCAGCCGGCGCGAGCAGCGCAGCGAACACAGCCGAACGGATCAACGCAGAATCCCCCGATAGGCGTCTGCTGCGTGCTCGAGCATCTCGAGCGCGGTGTAGGCGTCGCCGATCATCGTCGCGACCTTCGAGCGCAGCTCCTCGTCCTGGATCTTGGGCGCGAGCGGGATCGCTTGCGCCGGGAAGTTCTCGAGGTGCTGGCCTGCGACCGCCTGCTCGTAGAGCGCCTCGATGGTCTTGAAGCGCGCCTTGTCCCCGACGGCGTCGTCGCGGCCGGTGAGGCTGCGCGCGACCGAGATGGCGCGCTGCCACTGGCGGTCACCGAGCAGCTCGTCGACCAGGAACAGCGTGAGCTCCAGCTCGTCCCCGCGCAGCGCGATCTGTTCGAGCTCGAGGAACGCCTCCTCCTTCTCGCCGAGCGCGAGCGCGGTCCGCGCCCACACCTTGAGGGCGCGCTCTCGCCAATGCGGCGGCATGCGCATCAGGAAGCGCTTGCGCGCCTCGACGCTCGCGGCGCGCGCCTCGAGGAAGCGGTCCTGTGCGAGGTAGGCCTCGGAGAGCAGCACGTAGGCCTGCCCGCGGCGCGGGTCGTCCTCCGCGTGGATCAGGAACCACTCCACGGCGCGCATCGCCAGCTCGACCTTGCCGACGCCGAGCGCGCCGAAGCCGAGCAGGTAGCGGTCGTCGAGCGACTCGGCCGGGCCGAGCTCGTCGAAGTAGGCGGACTCGCGGAG
>JBERSB010000580.1:0-7540 GCA_041236755.1 Luminiphilus sp.
GCTCCTGGCCGCGCTGCTTCATCAGGTCCATACGCGCCTGGGTCAGCGGGTGCCCGGGGCTCGCGAACGGCAGTCTGGTGACGACCAGCAAGGTCAGCGCGTCGCCGGGCACGTCGATGCCCTCCCAGAGGCTGTCGGTGCCGCTCAGCACCGACGGCTCCTGCTCGCGCTTGCGCTCGAGCAGGCGCGCGAGCGGCTGCTCGCCCTGCACCAGCAGCTCGATGCCCGCTTCGTTGCACGCGGGGCGCAGCTGCTGCGCGAGGTGGCGCACGAAGTCCCACGAGGTGCAGAGGACCAGCGCGCGGCCGCCGTTGTCGAGCACGTGGCGCTCGCAGCGCTCGGCGACCTCGCGGCGGTAGCTCTGGCCCTCGCGCGACGGGTCGGGCATCGCCTCCTCGACGACCAGCTCGACCGCGCGGTCGTAGTCGAACGGCGAGCCGACGCGCAGCGTCTCGGCGTGGTCGAGGCCGATCTGCGTGCGCAGCCACGAGAACTCGTCGTCGCTTCCCGTCGCTAGCGTCGCGCTGGTCAGCACCGCGGTGGCGCCACCTCCGAACAGGTGCTTGCGCAGCGCCGCGCTGACGTCGAGCGGGGCGCCGCACAGCCTGGCGCCGTGGCGCGACGGCTCGAGCCAGCGGACCAGCGGCGTCTCGGCGTCGGGGTTGGGCACGCAGAGCGCCTTGAGCATCTGGCAGAGGCCGTCGAGGCCGTTGGCGCGCGCCTGCAGCTCCATCTGCGCGTCGACCTGGTCGGTGCGCATCGCCGCGGACGCGAGCTCGCCGCTGAGCGCGCGCAGGATCGGCGACAGGCCGTCCTCGAGCGCTTCGTCGTGCAGCGCAGCGCTCTCGGTCGCGCCGCCGCGCTGGACGCGGTCCTGCAGGGCGTCGAAGAACGCGTCGTTGAGCTGCCGCGCCTCCTCCCACAGCAGCTTGGCGGCGCCCGAGCCGTGCCGCGAGAGCAGCGTGCGGTCGCCGCGGCGCTTGTGGATGCGGCGCAGGTGCCAGCCGACCGTGGAGCGGCCGACGCGCAGGCCGAGGCTCTCGGTGGCCGTGCGCTCGAGGTGGTGCGCCTCGTCGAAGATCACGACGCGGTGCGCTGGCAGGTACGACGCGCCGGCGATGCGCAGCGCGAGGTCGGCGACGTCGAGCGCGTGGTTGACGACCAGCACCTGGGCGGTCTGCATGCGGCGGCGCGCCCGCTGCCAGTAGCAGTTGTCGTAGTGCTTGCAGGCGCGGTGCAGGCAGTTGCCGTGCTCGGCCTGGACCTCCTCCCACACCTCGGGCCGCGGCTCGAAGTCGAGCTCCTGGCGGGTGCCGTCCGAGGCGTTGAGCGACCAGTCGACGACCTTGCGCATCTGCGCGTGCCGCTCGGGGTCCTCGAACAGGCCCTGCTGCTCGCGCTCGGCCTGGTGCATGCGCCGCAGGCAGAGGTAGTTGTTGCGGCCGATCGCGGTGACCGACGACCACTCGAACGGCAGCACCGCGTGCAGGAACGGCAGGTCCTTCTGCTCGAGCTGCTCCTGCAGCGCGATGGTGCGGGTGGAGATGACCACCGGCCCTTCGCCCTGGTGGGTGTCGGCGTGCATCGCGGCCGGCAGCAGATACGCGAACGACTTGCCGGTCCCGGTGCCGGCCTCGGCGACCAGGTGGCGGCCTTCGTGCAGCGCGCGCTCGACCGCGAGGCTCAGGTCGAGCTGCTGCGGGCGCACCTCGAAGTCGGGCAGCCGCCGCGCGATCGGACCCTCGGGGCCGAGCAGGCCGCGCACGTCCAGCGGCGCGTCACTCACCGGACGTCATCCCTTCGAGGTCCCGCTCGTCGAGCGGCGTCTCCAGGAAGTCCTCGGACAGCAGCATGCGGTTCCATTGCGCAATGCGGCGGTCGTGGAGGACGGGCAGCGTGAGCTGCGGGCCGTCCGCGGACCACTTCTGGAGGCGGGCGCCGAGCGCGCCGCGGGCGCGGACCCAGTGGCGGTTCTTGCGGGCGTGGGCCCGGTGGTCGCGGAACTCGTAGGTGACCTGCAGCATCTCGGGCAGCACGAAGCGCACGCCGCGCACGTCGAGCACCTTGCCGACCGAGACGTCGCCGTGCCCCAGGACCTGGCGCAGCTGCAGCACGCCCGCCAGCCAGCCCATCAGGATCAGCGCGCCGGGCGTGATCAGGACGACGATCCAGAACTGCGCGTAGAGCCAGCGGCGGTCGATGTGGAGCGTGCCGCCGACCACGCGGTTGACGTTGGGGTCGGCTTCGAGCACCTCGACCTGCACCGGGTCGCCCAGCCCGTAGAGGCCCGCGTCGACGAAGCTGCCGCCGTAGATCGTGCTGCCGAGGTGCTCGAACTCGTAGCGCACGTCGTTCCACGGCTGCCCGTCGAACTCGACCGAGTCGTAGACCTGCGTGACGACGCCGTTGGCGAGCAGCGTCGGCCCCTGGTCGAGGGCCGGCCCGAGCGAGAACTTGCCGCCGGACTGCAGGAACATCGCCCAGGCGATCAGGCTGCCCATCACGACCATCAGCGCAGAGACCGCGAGCAGCGGCCAGCGGTGCGCGAGCAGCGGGCGCAGCCGGACCCGGCGCGGCGCGGGCGGGATGCTGCGGACCTCGTTCGGCATGCGCGCGGCGGGCGGTGGGGGCGCCTAGGCGCCGTAGAGCGCGTCGATCTCCGGGCGGAGCGTCTGCAGCTCGTCCGGCTTCTTGATCGGCAGGAAGCGCGACCGCGGCCCGTCGCGCGGGATGCGCAGGTAGCTGGTGGACAGGTGCGCGGTCATCTCGCCGATCAGGTGCTCGATCTGCACGGCGCGGCGGCCCTCGACGCTCTTCTCGACGTAGTAGCGGCCGAGCTCGATCGGGCGCGTCAGCGCCGCTGCCGTGAACGTGAGCGTGTTGCAGTTGAACACGTCGACGATGCTCGCGTCGAAGTCGGCGGAGTAGCGGATCTGCTCGACCAGCTGCACGCGGTCCTCGTAGAGGTAGGGGGCGCCGCCGACGTCGCCTGCGCGCTTGGGCGCGAGCTCGCAGGTGATGTCCTTGTTGCTGTGGATGTGGTGGCCGAGCACGACCGGGTCGGCGAGCGCGCCCAGGTTGTCGACGTTGCGGACGAAGATGTACTTGCCGCCCGCGTCCAGGAAGCGCTCGAGGCAGCCCGACGCGCGCAGCGCCGGGGCGAAGTCGCCGTGGCCGGGACCGAACGCGGACAGCTCGCCGCTGTCCATGCGGAACAGCTCGCCCGTCTCGGTCATGCGGAGCTGTACGAACTGGGTGAAGTGCTCGAGGTCGTCCGGGTCCGCGCCGAAGCCCGCGTTCTGCTCGAAGTGCTCCTTGGTCGCGGCGTCGGTCGCGAAGCTGTTCATCAGCAGGATGCGGACGCGGCCGTCGGCCGCCCCGGCGACCGCGCGGGCGTTGTCGACGGCGAGGCCGAGGAACGAGCGGCCGTCGCGCACCTCGACCACGCCCTTGACGACGCCGCCGAAGCGCGTGGCCATGCCGCCGTTGAGGATGCAGACCGCGAACTCGCCGCGGGCGATGGCCTCGCGGCCCAGCTCGGCCAGCTCGCGGTGCGCAGGCGTGCCGGGCTCGGGGAGCGCGTCCAGCTGGTCTCTCGGCGGCGCTGCGAGCGGGCCCCCGATGACGTTGTTGGCGGCCGAGAAGATCCCGTCGGCGACCTGCCGTTGCCACGCGGCCTGTACGGTCGCGTCGTAGCCGAACTGGGTGAGGTGGTCGAGCTGCGCCTGGTCGGATGCGTTCACGGCGTCGCAGGGTATCCGCGTGTCGCCGCCGTTCCACCGGTCAGCCCCGCCTAGCGGCGCGGGCCGCGATGGTGCGCGCGAGCCGGGCTCGGTAGAACTCCGCATGCGCGCTCGCGCGCGCCCTGATCGCGCGAACGGCCGTTGGCGCGGGCGGGTCGGGCGCAGCCTTCTGGCCCTCCGCAAGATTCGCCGATGCCGCCCTCGGCGCCGTCGAGCGCCTCAACCGCAACACCATCAGCACATGAAGATCGCCGTCGTCGGAACAGGCTACGTTGGCCTCGTCACTGGATCCTGCCTCGCGGACGTCGGCATGGACGTCACCTGCGTCGACGTCGACGCCGAGAAGATCGCGAACCTGCACAAGGGCATCCTGCCGATCTACGAGCCGGGCCTCGAAGAGATCGTCGAGCGCAACACCAAGGCAGGTCGCCTCAACTTCACGACGGACCTGAGCGACGCCGTGACGGGCGCCGAGGCGGCGTTCATCGCGGTCGGCACGCCGCCGGGAGAGGACGGCAGCGCGGACCTCAAGTACGTGCTCGCGGTCGCCAAGGAGATCGGCGAGAAGATGGACGACTACCTCGTCGTCATCACCAAGAGCACGGTGCCCGTCGGCACCGCCGAGAAGGTCCGCAATGAGCTCGTCGCGGCGCTGAGCGCCCGCAACTCGGACCTGGCGTTCGACGTCGCGAGCAACCCCGAGTTCCTCAAGGAAGGGGCGGCGATCGACGACTTCATGAAGCCCGACCGCATCGTCTGCGGCGTCAGCAGCGAGCGCGCGCAAGAGGTCATGGCGCGGCTCTACAAGCCGTTCACGCTCAACGGCCACCCGGTCTACTTCATGGACGTGCCGTCCGCGGAGATGACCAAGTACGCGGCCAACGCGATGCTGGCGACCAAGATCTCGTTCATGAACGACATCGCCAACCTCTGCGAGCTGCTCGGCGCCGACGTCAACGCGGTGCGCAAGGGCATCGGCAGCGACCCGCGCATCGGCAGCCGCTTCATCTACCCGGGCATCGGCTACGGCGGCAGCTGCTTCCCCAAGGACGTCAAGGCGCTGGTCAGGACCGGCAGCGAGAACGGCTACAAGCTGCGCATCCTGCAGTCCGTCGAGGACGTCAACGAGGACCAGAAGGCCGTGCTGTTCAACAAGGTCAAGGCCCACTACGGCGACCTCAACGGCAAGCACTTCGCGATGTGGGGCCTCAGCTTCAAGCCCGAGACCGACGACATGCGCGAGGCGCCGGCGCTGGTGCTCTGCGAGCAGCTGCTGGAAGCGGGCGCGACGGTGACGGCCTACGACCCGGTCGCCGTCGAGGAGGCCAAGCACATGATCGGCGACAAGATCAACTACGCCGAGGACGCCTACGCGGCGCTCGAGGGCGCCGACGGCCTGATGCTGGTCACCGAGTGGCGTGAGTTCCGCGTCCCGGACTGGGGCCGCGTCAAGGCGACGATGCGCGGCGACGCGGTCTTCGACGGCCGCAACATCTACAACGGCGAAGAGCTCGCGGGCATCGGCTTCCACTACGCCGGGATCGGCGTCGCCAACGCCTCGCCGAGCAGGTAGCCTCGCACCCCGGGCGCCCCGCGGCCGCCCCCTCCGAGACAGTCATGCCGAGAATCCTGATCACCGGCGCCGCCGGCTTCCTGGGGTCGCACCTGTGCGATCGCTTCATCCGCGAGGGCTACGAGGTCGTCGGGATGGACAACCTCATCACGGGCGACCTGCGGAACCTGGAGCACCTGTTCCCCAAGGCGGAGTTCACGTTCTACAACCAGGACGTCAGCAGCTACGTGCACGTCGCGGGGCCGCTGGACTACATCCTGCACTTCGCGTCGCCGGCGAGCCCGATCGACTACCTCAAGATCCCGATCCAGACGCTCAAGGTCGGCTCGCTCGGCACGCACAACTGCCTCGGCCTCGCGCGGGAGAAGGGCGCGCGCATCCTGGTCGCGTCGACGTCCGAGGTCTACGGCGACCCGTCGGTGCACCCGCAGACCGAGGAGTACTGGGGCAACGTCAACCCGGTCGGGCCGCGCGGCGTCTACGACGAGGCCAAGCGCTTCCAGGAGGCCATCACGATGGCCTACCACACCTACCACGGCCTGGAGACGCGGATCATCCGCATCTTCAACACCTACGGGCCGCGGATGCGCCTCAACGACGGGCGCGTGCTGCCGGCCTTCATCGGCCAGGCGCTGCGAGGAGAAGACCTGACGGTGTTCGGCGACGGCAGCCAGACGCGCTCGTTCTGCTTCGTCGACGACCTCGTCGAGGGCATCTACCGCCTGCTGCACAGCGACTACCCGCACCCGGTCAACATCGGCAACCCGTCCGAGATCACGATCAAGGACTTCGCCGAGGAGATCATCAAGCTGACCGGCACCGACCAGAAGGTCATCTACAAGGACCTGCCCAAGGACGACCCGACGCAGCGTCGCCCGGACATCACCAAGGCGCGGGAGATCCTCGGCTGGGAGCCGAAGGTGTCGCGCGAAGAGGGCCTGAAGATCACCTACGAGGCCTTCAAGCAGCTGCCCGACGAGGTGCTCTACAAGCAGGAGCACCGGGACTTCGAGGGCTACGTCCGCAAGTAGCAGCAGCCGTCGCCACATGAGCAAAGTCCTGGTCACCGGTGGGCTCGGCTACATCGGGTCGCACACGGCCGTCGAGCTGCTAGAGCTCGGCCACGAGGTGGTCATCGCCGACAACCTCGCCAACACCAGCCCGGCGGTGCTCGACGGCATCGAGGCCATCACCAACAAGCGGCCGACCTGGGCCGACGTCGACCTCGCGGACGCGCGCGCCTGCGCGGCGTTCCTGGCCGAGCACCAGGACCTGGACGGGATCATCCACTTCGCCGCCTACAAGGCGGTGGGGGAGTCGGTCGAGAAGCCGCTCGACTACTACCACAACAACCTGGGCTCGCTGGTCAACCTGCTGCAGTTCGTCAGGCAGAAGCCGAGCTGCGCGTTCATCTTCAGCTCGTCCTGCACGGTCTACGGCCAGGCGGACGAGCTGCCGATCCGCGAGGACGCGCCGGTCAAGCCGGCCGAGTCGCCCTACGGCAACACCAAGCAGATCGGCGAAGAGGTGCTGCGCGACTCTGCCTCGGCGCACGGCTTCAAGGTGATCGCGCTGCGCTACTTCAACCCGGTCGGCGCGCACCCGAGCGCCAAGATCGGCGAGCTGCCGCTCGGGGTGCCGCAGAACCTGGTGCCGTTCATCACGCAGAGCGCGGCGGGCCTGCGCGGCCCGCTGAAGGTCTTCGGCAACGACTACCCGACGCGCGACGGCACCTGCATCCGCGACTACATCCACGTCGTCGACGTCGCCAAGGCGCACATCCTGGCGATGGACCGCCTGCTGTCGGGCGCGGTCGAGGAGGCGGTCGAGGTCTTCAACCTCGGCACGGGGACGGGCTCGACCGTGGTCGAGGTGCTGGACGCGTTCACCGAGGCGACCGGGCAGAAGCTCGCGTGGGACTTCACCGATCGGCGCGCCGGCGACGTGGTCGCGGCCTACGCCGACACCACGACGGCCGCGGACGTGCTCGGCTGGCGCGCCGAGCTGCCGCTGACGCAGTCGATGGCCGACGCCTGGCGCTGGCAGCAGTCGCTCGGCGCCGAGTAGCGGCGCTGCGCCTCAGTCGCCGCGGTAGAGCGGCGCGAACACGTCGTAGTTGCCGGCGATGTCGGCCGGCGGCGCGGGCCGGAGTTCGGCGTAGAGGCCGGGCTCGTCGACGAGCCGGCGGATGGCCGCCGCGAGCGCGGCCGGGTCGCCCGGTGCG
>JBERSB010000581.1:0-2512 GCA_041236755.1 Luminiphilus sp.
GCCGACGACGACGTCGCCGGCGATGTAGGTCTTCTCGCCGACGATGCAGTCCGCGCCGACGGACGCGCCGCGTCGCAGGTGCGCGTGGTCCCAGACCGCCGTGCGCGGCCCGATGGTGACGTCCTGCTCGACGATCGCGGTCTCGTGGACCTGCGCCTGGTCGCTCTCGGTCACGTCGTCACGCCTCCGTGCTGCGGCACCTCGACCCAGCGCTCCTGCAGCGCGGCCTCGTAGGAGCGCTCGATCACCACGACCGACGCGCGCGCGTCCGTGTCGTCGATGACCGGCGCGGCCTCGCCGCGGGCGCAGGCGAAGAAGTTCTGCAGCTGGCTGCGGAACGCCGTCACCTTGTCGTAGCCCTCGCCGAACGCCTGCCAGTCGCCGCCGTCGGTCTTGTAGCGCGAACCCTGCCAGCCGACCTCGAGCGCGCCGCGCGTGCCGTGCACGCGCACGTAGGCGTCGGTCTGCTTGTGCACGCTCCACGACAGGTCGATCGAGCCGAGCGCGCCCGACGCGCTCTCGAACAGCATGCGCGCGGTGTCCTCACAGGGCAGGTCCTGCACGTTGCGGCCGAACTGCACCTGCACCTTGGCGAGCGGGCCGAGCAGGTAGCGGGCCAGGTCGACGCTGTGGCAGCCGTTGTCGATCAGCACGCCGCCGCCCGAGACCTCGGGCCGGCTGTTCCACCGCGCGGTCATGTCGACGTGCGAGCAGAACACGTTCTCGTAGAGCACGACGTCGCCGCAGACCTCCCGGTCGAGCAGCCGCCGCGCCGCGGTCACGTCGGGCGTGTAGCGGAACTTGCTGCCCATCATCAGCCGTCGGCCGTGGTCCGTCGCGGCCTGCAGCATGCGCTCGGCGGCGGCGGGCGTCGGCGCCATCGGCTTCTCGCACAGCACGTGCGCGCCGCGCGCGAGCCACGCGCAGCTCAGCGCCTCGTGCGTGCTCGGCGGCGTCAGCACCAGCGCCGCGTCGCAGTCCGGGGCTTGGCCGGCGTCGGCGAAGGCCGCGCCGCCGGTCTGCTCGGCGAGCCGCGTCCGCGCGACCTCGTCGGGGTCGACGACCGCGCGCACCGCGACGCCGTCGACGCCCTGGAGCGCCTGCGCATAGGCGTCGGCGATGCCGCCGCAGCCGACGATCGCGACCGTCAGCTCAGCCACGGGTCAGCTCCCGGTGGGCGTCACGGATCGCCGCCGCGACCTGCTCGACGTGGTGGGGGCGGTAGCGCTCGTTGATCGGCAGCACCACGACCTGCTCGAGGCCGCGCACCGCGCCTGGATAGTCCCCGCGGTCGAACAGCGGCCCGCTCGCCTGGCTGCGCGGGTTCTGGAGCAGCGGCAGGCTGCTGACCGGGTGCGCGCGCCAGCGCTGGAACACGTCGCACTCGAACGCCGGCTTCTGCACGTAGCGCGGCGCGCACGCGACGCCCTGCGCCCGCATCCGCGCGCCGAGCTCGACCGCGCCGCCGCAGACGACCTGGTCGTCGACCAGGAACGACCACTTCCAGTAGACGTGCCGGCCGCCCGCGGGGTCGTCCGGACAGCGGATGCCGGCAAGGCCTTCGAGCCGCGAGCGCAGGTCGGCGGCGACCATGCGCCGGTGCGCGATCACCTCCTCGAGCTTGGGCAGCTGCGCGCACGCGACCGCGCCCTGCAGCTCGGTCATGCGGTAGTTGAGCGCCGGGAAGTAGTGGTCCGGCTGCGCGTCGCCGTAGCCCCAGGCCTTGTTGACGAACAGGAACAGCCGCCGCGCCAGCGCGTCGTCGTCGGTGCAGACCACGCCGCCCTCGCCGGTCGTGATGTGCTTGCCCTGCTGCAGCGAGAACGCCGAGACCGCGCCGAACGTGCCGGCCACGCGCTCGCCCGAGGTCGCGCCGAACGCCTGCGCGGTGTCCTCGCCCAGCGGCAGGCCGCGGCGCTCGGCGAGCGCGACGATCGGCGCCATGTCGCACGCCCGCCCGAACAGGTGCGTGACCACGATCGCGCGCGTGCGCTCGGTCAGCTGCGCCTCGACGGTCTCGGCGGTGACGTTGAGCGTGTCCGGGTCGACGTCGGCGAACACCGGCACGGCGCCTTCGTAGAAGATCGGCGTCAGCGCGCCCATGTCGGTGATCGGGGTGGTCACCACCTCGTCGCCGGCCTGCAGGCCGAGCGCGGCGATCGCGGCGTGCACCGCGGCCGAGCCGTTGGCGCAGGCGACCGCGTGCTTGACGCCGAGCCAGTCCGCGAACTCGCGCTCGAAGCGGTCGACGAACGTACCGCGCGTCGAGTTGAGCGTGCCCGAGCGCAGCGCCGCGCGCACCAGGCGCACCTCGGCGTCGTCGAAGGTGCGGCCGCTGGCGTCGGCCTCGGTCGGCAGGCGGTCCTCGGACCTCGCCTCCTCGGCCCCGCCGATCCAGGCGTCGATCGCCGCCGCGATCGCCGCCGGCGCGTCGGCCGGCTCCGGCGGCGCGGCGGGGCCGCTGCGCATGGCCGCCTCGACCGCGCCCTGCAGGTCCTGCGGGCGCTCGGCG
>JBERSB010000582.1:0-26219 GCA_041236755.1 Luminiphilus sp.
CTCTGCCTGGATACGGCGCCGCCGGAACCGACGCACCATGCCGAGCTCGCGGTCGTCGGTGCGGGCGCGGCCGACCTCACCGCGCTGCCCGGAGCCGTCGTCGTCCGCGGCAGCGAGCGCATGCGTCTCGGCGCCGCAGCGCACCGCGGCTGAGCCAGCGAGCCTGCCCGGGCGCCTGCTGCAGGCGTCCGGGCGCCGCGCTTTCCGTCGGCGCGGGCGGCTGCGGGCTCGCCTCGGCGCCGCCGAGCAGGCACCATTCGGGCATGGACCTCGCCAGCTACCTCCGCGACGTGCCCGACTTCCCCAAGCCGGGCATTCTGTTCAAGGACATCACCCCGATGCTGTCCTCGCCAGAGGCCATGCAGTGCGCGATCGACAGACTCGCCGCCCTGAACTTCGGCAAGGTCGACAAGGTGGCCGCGATCGAGTCGCGCGGCTTCCTGTTCGGGGTGCCGCTCGCGATGCGCCTGGGCCTGGGCTTCGTGCCCATCCGCAAGCCCGGCACGCTGCCGTGGAAGACCAACCGGATCGCGTATGTGCTCGAGTACGGCACCGACGCGGTCGAGATCCACGAGGACGCCGTGCAAGCGGGCGAGCGCGTGCTGCTGATCGACGACCTCCTGGCCACGGGCGGCACCATCGGCGCGGCCGCAGAGCTGGTCGAGGCCTGCGGCGGCGAGGTCGCGGGCTGCGGCTTCGTGATCGAGCTGGCGTTCCTCAACGCGCGCGCCGGCAAGCTGTCCGGCCACCGCTGCGAGGCCCTCGTGACGATCGCCTGAGGCCGCTGAGAAGGCCTCTACGACCCCCCGGGATCCGGGTTTTGATTACGCCCAAGCGTCTATCCTGGAGACACTTGCAGAATTCGCTCAAGTTTTTGGGGACGAGCGCTCAATTCCTCGGGATGTCCCGCCGATAGATAGGTTCCACCCCTAACGGGTGGACCTGTTCTTTGGTGTTCTCGACTCCTTCCGAGTCGCTTCCCGAAACGGCAAACCCGGCGAAAGCCGGCGACGCAAAGCCACAGGGCCTTCGGCCGATCCACGATCGGTCATGGCAGCCTGGCTCCCGAATGAAGCGCGATCAGACAGACGGCAATCAAAACCCTGGCGCCGCGGACCGACGATCCGCACCGCAACGCGCCGACTCCAGCGCCGCAGCTCTGCTCACGATTCCAGCCGCCCGCACTGCCGGGCGCAGACAACGGGCCCCAGGCGCACCCAGGCTTTCGGGCGGTGCACAAGCGGAGTCGAACCACCACGCTACGGTCTGCTGACCGTGGCGCTGCCTGCTCGCCAGTCCCGCTCCCGGCGAGCCCGAAACTTCCCGTCGTCTGCAACCTGCTGGAGTCCCGAATCATGGCCAAGTCCTCGGTCGCCGTCCGTACTTCGTCCCGCCGCACCTCGACCGGCACCAAGCCCGTCAGCCCGAGCCGCAAGGCTGCGCAGCCCACGACGCGACGCCGCAGCACCGGCACCGTCCCGACGACCACCAACTCCTCGCTCACCGACTCCGAGCTCGAGGTCATCTGGAAGACCTACAAGCGGACCCGCGACGAGAACCTCCGCAACACGCTCATCGAGCACCACATGCCGCTCGTGCGCACGATCGCCGAGCGCGTCCTGCAGACGCTGCCGAAGTCGATCGACGTCGACGACCTGAACTCGGCCGGCACCTTCGGCCTGATGGACGCGATCAACGGCTTCGACCTCTCGCGCGGCATCAAGTTCAAGACCTACTGCACGACCCGGATCCGCGGCTCGATCCTCGACGAGCTCCGCTCGCAAGACTGGGTCCCGCGCCTCGTCCGCCTCAAGGCCCACCGCCTCGAGCGCGCGATCCGCGCCCTCGAAGGACGCCTCGGCCGCAACCCCAACCAGGCCGAGATCGCCGAAGAGCTCGAGATCTCGATCGAGGAGCTGCAGGCGCACGAGGCCGAGGCCAACGCCAAGACGATCTTCAGCCTGTCGGAGAAGTGGGACGACGGCGACGACGACAAGGACCTCGAGAAGGTCGAGATCCTCGCCGACCGCAGGTCGACGAGCCCCGTCGACACCATCCAGCAGCGCGACGCGCTGGACATGATCACCAGCTCGCTGACCAAGAAGGAGCGGCTGATCATCCTGATGTACTACTACGAGGGCCTGACGATGCGCGAGATCGGCGAGATCATGGAGCTCACGGAGTCCCGCGTCTGCCAGATCCACAGCAACGTGATGGCGCGCCTCAAGGCGCAGCTCGACCGGGCGCAGGGCACCGACCTCTGAGCGGCTCGTCAGGCCGCCAGGACGCCTTGTCACCGGGCGTTCGGCGCCGTCGTCAGAAGCGTTGAACTCTCTGCCGCCTCGCGGCCGATATCCCTGTTCGAACCAGGGTCAGCAACAGAGAGCAACCATGACGAAGAACGTACTGATCGTCGATGACTCCGCCACGATGCGGAAGATCATCATGCGCGGCATCCGGCAGGCAGGCATCGATAATGCCGAGTTCAAGGAGGCCGGTGACGGCGTAGAGGGGATGCAGGCGGTCGAGGCGGGCCAGTTCGACCTGATCCTGTCCGACGTGAACATGCCGAACATGAACGGCCTCGACTTCGTCCGCGAGGTCACCAGCAAGCTCGAGAACCCGCCGCCGATCGTGATGATCACGACCGAGGGCAGCGAAGAGGTCATCGGCGAGGCGATGAGCCGCGGCGCGAACGGCTACCTCAAGAAGCCCTTCACGCCCGAGAAGATCCAGGAAGTCCTCGGCCCGCTGCTCCAGTAGCAGGGCAGCCAGGCACCCCTTGAGCCTCGAACGCCGCGCGCCATGCCCCTCCAGAGCCTAGAGCCACACCTGAACGAGACCCTGCGCAACTCCGCGCGGGAGATCCTCGAGTCGATGGTGTTCCTCACGCCCACCTCGGTGGACGCGCTCGAGAACGGGAGCGCCACGTTCGAAGACGAGGTCATCGGGCTGCTCAGCTTCACCGGGAGCAGCTCGGGCAGCTTCGTCGTGCGCACCACCGAGGCGCTCGCCACGAAGATGGCGGCGCAGATGCTCATGACCGAACCCGAGGAGCTCGCCGACTTCGACGAGGTCGCCGACGCGTTCTGCGAGATCGTCAACATGCTCTCTGGCAGCTTCAAGAACGAGTGGGTCGCCGACGGCAACCAGATGGACCTGACCGTGCCGCACGTCGTGCGCCGCGGCCGCGTCAACCTGAAGGCCACCCACGAAGGCATGCACACCGGCGTCCGCGTCCAGATCGGCGACGCGCGCGTCGACGTCGGCGTGTACTTCGAGGCCTGACGGCGAGGACGCGATCGAGTAGGTCATGGCTACCGCTGGGCTCAGAGTAGGCAACGACAGCGAGCTGCGGACGCTGCTCGAGAGCGCCGTCGACACGATCGGCGCGACCCTGAGCTCGCTGGTGGGCGGCGAGATCCGCGTCGACCGCGGCGCGATCACGATCGAGCAGCCGACCAACCTGCTCGCCAACATGCAGCGCCCCTACAGCATCGCGCGCGGCGCCATGGACAAGGGCTTCGCCGGCAGCTCGATGCTCACGCTGATCGAGATGCCCGACGCGATCGCGATGGCAGGCATGCTGATGATGACGCCCGACGAGGTCATCGGCGGCCGCCGCGCGGCGAGCGCGCTCGAGGGCGAGGACGTAGAGGCGTTCGGCGAGCTCGGCAACGTGCTCTACTCGGGCTTCTCCGACGCGCTGCGCGAGCGGCTCTCGGACTTCGACATCCGTATGCAGGACCAGGGCCGCGTCGAGCCCGGCGCCGACCCCGACGGCCTGCTCGGCGACACCGAGCTGGTCTCGATCGGCTTCCAGATGCAGGTCGGCGCCTACCCCGAGTCCAAAGGCTTCGTGGTGATCGACCTGGCGACGGCCGAGCGGTGGAACGGCGCGCCGCTGCAGCCCAAGCAGCAGGCAGCCGCCGAACCGGCGAGCGGCCAGGACGAGGACGGCCTGCAGACCATCCCCGCCGCGCCCATCCAGGGCACGCTGGACTCCTTCATCGCGCAGAACGACGTCTACCGCGTGCTTCGACTCAGCTGCCGCCGCGTCGGGCTCGAGCTGCGCCGCCACGGACGCGGCGAGATCCCCAACCCCGCCGCCCACCGCAACGGCATCGTGCTGATCGACGTGCCGCCGGGAGAAGAGCGGCGCTTCGAGTGGTGCAAGCGGGTCAAGGAGCTGTCCGAGACGACCAAGGTGGCCCTGCTGCTCCATCACCCGTCCCGCCAGCGGGTGACGCAGGCGTTCCTGTCGCGCGCCGACATCATCCTCGGCTTCCCGTGCGAGGAGCCGAACCTGTCCGAGAAGCTGCGGCAGGTCATGGCGCCTGCGCCGAGCGCGTCGGACGACGACGACGCGTAGCGCCCGCCGACGAGGCGTCGCGCTAGTCGGCGCTCTTGCCGCCCAGAACGCGCAGCTCGTCTTTGGTGCGACGCGCCGAATCGACGATGAGATCGAGCGCTTGGGTCATCGCCTCGGGCGTGCCGACGGCGCGCGCGACCTCGGACTGGATCTCGATGGTGCCCAGCAGGTTGTTGACGCGGTGCAGGATGTCTTCGACAGCAGAACGGTCGCTCACGGCCCCCACCGTAACGGGCCGGCGCGACCCGTTGTCGTACGAATGAACAACGAGCTGTCGGCTTCTGCACCGCCGGGATAGTGCCTCACGGCTATCCAACCCCAACATCTTGCGGTTTCGGGGTTGGCACGCTCCGTGCTTCCAGGGGGGCGTGAGGCAAAGAATGAAGTCGACTCCCAAGTGGCTCCTGATTCCCCCGGTCGTCGCCCTGCTGCTCGTCCTGGGCCCGCTCGCGATGGGCAGTGGCGCGGACAGCGGTGCTAGCAGCGCCGCCGGCCCGGCCGGACCTGCCGCCGCGGCAGCGCAAGCACCCGCCCGGACGGGCGGCGAACGCGGCGCCCTGCCCGGCTCGCTGGTCCCCCGCACCCCGGACATGTGGAAGATGAGCAGCGCGCTCGTCGGCGTGCTGCTGCTCGGCGCGGTGGGTCTCATGGGGCTCAAGAAGCTGCGCGGCGGCACGTCCCCCCAAGGGCGCCAGACGCTCGCGACGCTCCGCCAGACGGTCCGCCTCGGCGCCAAGAACTCGCTGCACGCGGTCGAGTTCGACAACCGCATCCTGCTGGTCGGCGAGTCCGACAAGGGCCTGACGCTGATCGAGAGCGGCGGGCTGCCCGACGCTGCGCAGGACGAAGCCGAAGTGCTCGCGCGCACGGACATCGTCGTCGGTGACGACGACGAGGAAGACGGCGCGACCCCCAAGAACCTCCTGATCCCGCGGCCCGAGCACCCGGCGCCGAAGCGGCTGCCGTCGAAGCCCCGCTCGCCGCAGCCGGCGCAGACGCCGAGCAAGGCCGACGTCGCGATCGCCAAGCTCAACGACTTCCGCGAGGTCCTGAAGAAGGCCACGACGTGACCGACACCCTCCTCCGACGCGCGCTGCAGACGCTGCTGATCGTGCTGGTCACGGTCGCGGCACCGCTGCGCGCCCAGGGCACGCAGCAGACGCCCGGGACGACCGCGACCACCGCGTCGCCGATCCCCGACCCCGGCGCGCCCACCGACCCCCCGCCGCAGGCGCCCGGGATCTCGGTGCAGCTGAACACCGGCGAAGGCACGCAGAAGCTCGGCACCGCGCTCGAGATCGTGCTGCTGATGACGCTGCTGGCGATGGCGCCGGCGCTGGTCATGACCATGACCTGCTTCACGCGCATCGTCGTCGTGCTGTCCTTCCTCAAGCGGGCGATGTCCATGCAGGACCTGCCGCCCGCCATGGTCACGACCGGCTTCGCGCTGTTCATGACCATGTTCATCATGAAGCCGGTCGCCACCGACATCTACGACAACGCCTACAAGCCCTACGTCGAGGACCAGATGGGCTGGGAGCAGGCGGCCGACATCGCGACCGGGCGCCTCAACCGCTTCATGCTCGCGCAGACGCGCGAGGCCGACGTCGCCCTGATCCTCGAGCTCGCGCGCGAGCCCGCGCCCGAGACCGCGCTGGAGACGCCGTTCCACGTGACGGTCCCGGCGTTCGTGCTGTCGGAGATCAAGACGGCCTTCCAGATGGGCTTCGTGCTGTTCCTGCCCTTCGTCGTCATCGACCTCGTGATCAGCTCGATCCTCGTCTCGATGGGCATGTTCAGCTTGCCGCCCGTCGTCATCTCGACGCCGCTGAAGCTGCTGCTGTTCATCCTGGTCGGCGGCTGGGACCTGGTCGTCATGTCGCTCGCGCAGAGCTTCGCCACCGCGTAGGAGACCCATGGGACACGAAGTACTCCTCGACCTCGCCAAGTCGACGCTGATGACTGCGCTGATGATCTGCGCGCCCGCGCTGCTCGTCGGCATGTGCGTCGGCCTGCTGATCAGCCTGTTCCAGACGGTCACATCGCTGCAGGAGCAGACGCTGACGATCGTGCCCAAGATGCTCGCGGTCATGACGACGATCGTGCTGCTGATGCCCTGGATCCTGGGCACTCTGCACGAGTACACCTCGGCGCTGTTCTCGAGCCTCGCAGACTACGGGATGGCCGGCTGACGGCCGACGGGGACACGATGGAGCTCGCGCTGATCCAGGACTACGTGACGTCGCTCTTCCTGCACTTCGTGCGGGTCGGCGCGTTCGTCGCGGTCCTGCCGATCTTCGGCCGCCAGCGCGACTCGCTCGTCCTCCGCCTCGCGCTGTCCACGGCGCTCGCGGCGATCTTCTGGTGGGTCGGCGACCAGCGCATCGACACGCCGACGCACCTGCTCGAGCTCGGCGTGATGGGCGCGCGCGAGGGCGTCATCGGCCTCGCGCTGGGCTTCGCGCTCTCGACGATGACCACGATGCTGGTCAGCGCCGGTGAGTTCCTGAGCCACGAGATGGGCTTCTCGCTGGCGCGGACGATCAACCCCGAGAGCGGCGTCAACGGCACCGTCATCTCCCAGCTGCTGCAGGTCGTCGGCTTCCTGATGATCCTCAGCCTCGACCTCCACCACGAGGCGCTGCGGCTGGTCGAGCACACCTTCCACGCGTGCCCCGTCGGCGACCTGTACGAGCTCGCGCCGATCTGGGAAGGCGTGGTCGCGTTGGTCGGCGGCAGCGTGGAGATCGCGCTGCAGTACTCGTTCCCGATCATGGGCACGATGATGCTGGTCTCGGCAGGCCTCGTGCTGCTGGGCCGCGCCGTGCCCGCGATCAACCTGATGGAGTTCGCCTTCGGGCTCCGCATCCTGCTCGCGCTCGCCGGACTGACCGTCTTCCTGGTCGAAGGCGCGCCGTTCCTCATCCAGTACTTCGCCGGCGTGATCGACCGCACCGCCGAGATGTTCCCCGGGTAGACCATGGCGATCTTCGGGGACGACGCTGGTAAGACCGAGAAGCCCACGCCGGGCAAGCTCACCGACGTGCGCAAGAAGGGCGACACGCCGCACAGCAAGGAGCTGACCCAGGGCGGCGTGCTGTTCCTGACGGCGATCTTCCTGCTCTGGATCGGCGACTGGCTCGTCGACGCGCTGAGCACGGTCATGCGGACCGGCATGACGCTCGACATGTCGGAGCGCCGGCTGCAGGAGGTCGGCGGCGTGATCAACGAGCTGGGCAACGCGTTCCTGACCATCCTGCCGCCGTTCGCGACGCTGCTGCTGATCCTCGCGGCCTCGACCGCGCTGATCGGCTACAGCCAGATCGGCGTCAAGTACAGCAGCGAGGCGGTGGGCTTCAAACCGCAGAAGCTCAACCCGTTCACCAACATGAAGCGCCTGTTCAGCCCGCAGTCGCTGATGCGCACGCTGTTCGCGGTCTTCAAGCTCACGATCATCGGGAGCGTGCTCTACATCGTGTTGGGCAACCGGTTCCCGGTGCTGCTCCACCTGCACGAGCAGCCGTTCCGCGCGGCCGCGACCGAGGTCGGCGAGCTCGCGCTGCTGTTGCTGCTCTGGGTGGGCGCGGTCGTGACCGTCATCGCGCTCGGCGACTTCGCGTACCAGCGCTACTCGTTCACCAAGCGCAACATGATGACCAAGCAGGAGGTCGAGGACGAGCGCAAGCGCGCCGAGGGCGACCCCACGATGAAGGCGCGCCAGCGCGGCGCGCGCAACGAGCTCCTGCAGCAGCGCATGATGGCCGAGGTCCCGCGCGCCGACGTGATCCTCACCAACCCGACGCACTACTCGGTCGCGCTGCGCTACGACCGCACCAAGGACTCGGCGCCGACCGTCGTCGCCAAGGGCGTCGACGACATGGCGATGCAGATCCGGAAGATCGCGCGCGAGAACGACGTGCCGCTGATGGAGGACCCGCCGCTGACGCGCGCGATCTACCGCGCCGTGAAGGTCGGCCAGGCGGTCCCCGAGAAGTTCTACCAGGCCGTGGCGACCGTGCTCAGCCACGTCTACCGACTCAAGGGCCAGACGGCCTGACGACCTAGACCATCATGTTGGACAAGCAGAACAAGGAGCAGCGCAACAGCCTGCTGGCGGTCTTCTTCCTCGCCATCCTGGCGGTGATGTTGATCCCGATGCCGCCCTTGATGCTCGACGCGATGCTGTGCGTCAACATCACGATCAGCCTGTTGATCCTGATGGCGGTGCTCAACAGCAACCGCCCCGTCGAGTTCAGCACCTTCCCCAGCGTGCTGCTGTTCACCGCGCTGTTCCGGCTCGCGCTCAACGTCTCGTCGACGCGACTGATCCTGCTCGAGGGCGACGCAGGCAGCGTCATCCGGACGTTCGGCTCGTTCGTCGTCGGCGGCAACCCCGTCGTCGGCATCGTGATCTTCCTGGTCCTCGTGGTGATCCAGTTCATCGTGATCACCAAGGGCCAGAACCGGATCAGCGAGGTCGCCGCGAGGTTCGCGCTCGACTCGCTGCCCGGCAAGCAGATGTCCATCGACGCCGACCTCTCGGCCGGCCTGATCAGCAGCGAGGAGGCGAAGACCCGCCGCGCCGCGCTGACCAACGAGATGGAGTTCCACGGGTCGATGGACGGTGCCGGCAAGTTCGTCCGCGGGGACGCGATCGCCGGCCTGATCATCACGGCGATCAACATCGCCGGCGGCCTCGTGCTCGCGATGGTCTACGGCAACCTGAGCCTCGACCAGGCGTTCGAGAAGTACACCATCCTGACGATCGGCGACGGCCTCGTCGCGCAGATCCCCGCGCTGCTCGTGTCCACCTCGGCCGGCATCCTGGTGACCAAGGGCGCCAGCGAACAGGCGCTCGGCCAGGAGATGGGCGACCAGATCCTCAAGAGCGGCCGCACGATGCGGATCGTGGCGGGCATCCTGGTGATGATGTCGCTGCTGCCCGGCATGCCGACGCTCTTGTTCGTCGGCATCGCCGCGATGCTGGCCGTATTCGCGAGCAACGCCGACCGGGTCGCGAAGGCGACCGCCGACGAGGAGGCCGCGGCGAGCAAGGCCGCCGAGGAGGCCCCGAGCTCCGAGGAGGCGCCCGTCGAGGAGCTCCTGGCGATCGACCGCCTCGGCATCGAGATCGGCTACCGCCTGATCGGCCTGGTCGAGCCCGGCAAGCACGGCGGGCTGCTGGACCACATCCGCTCGCTGCGACGTCAGTTCGCGCAGACGCTGGGCGTCGTCGTGCCGCCGATCCGTGTCCGCGACAACGTGCAGCTCGAGCCCAACACCTACCGCGTGCTGCTCGGCGGCCAGGAGATCGCGTCCGGCGACCTCCGCGCGGGCCAGTACCTCGCGATGGACCCGAGCGGCACTGCGCCGCCGGTCGACGGCATCGAGACCGTCGAGCCCGCGTTCGGTCTGCCCGCGCGCTGGATCCAGGAGGGCGACAAGGACCGCGCCGAGCTGCTCGGCTACACAGTGATCGACGCGGCCTCGGTGCTCATCACGCACCTGACCGAGACGCTCAAGCGCACCGCCGGCGAGCTGCTGTCGCGCGACGACGTCAAGACGCTCGTCGACAACCTCAAGGAGCAGGCGCCCGCTGTCGTCGAGGAGCTCATCCCCAACCAGCTCTCGCTCGGCCAGGTGCAGCGCATCCTCGCGAGCCTGCTGCGAGAGGGCGTCCCGATCCGCAACCTGCAGACCATCCTCGAGGGCCTCGCGGACGCCTCGATCGACACCAAGGACCCACGCCAGCTCACCGAGCAGGTGCGCACGCGGATCGCGCGCACCATCTGCGAGCCGCACCTCGACCAGACCGGGACGCTGCACGCCGTGTTCCTGGACCCCGACCTCGAACGCAACCTGTCGGAGGCCTTGTCGGGCAATGACGGCGTCAACAACCTGCCGCAGGGCTTCCTCGGCAAGTTCGTCGACAGCACCGCCGAGGCGCTGTCTTCGATGGCCCGCGACGGCCGCGACCCGGTGCTCGTGACGCGCGCGAGCCTGCGGCCGTTCCTGGCCGAGGCCGTCGCCGGCGTCATCCCCAACGCGTCGGTCCTGAGCTTCCAGGAGACCTCGGTCGCCAAGAAGGTCGAGACCACCGAGCGCGTGCTCGTCGCCAGCTGAACCAACCACACACCTGACGGAACCCCACCATGTTGTTGAAGCGAATCGAAGCGAAGACGCTCCCCGAGGCGATCGACCGCGTGCGCGCCGAGTGCGGCGCCGACGCGCTCGTCGTCGAGACGCGGCCGACGCGCGACGGCTACCTCGTCGTCGCGAGCAAGCCCGAGCCACAGCCTGCCCGCCGCGACCAGGCCGGCTCGCAGTCGTTCTTGTCCAAGTGGACGCGCGGCTTCCGGCCCCTGGCCGAGAAGGCGACCGACTTCGGGCTGTCGAAGACCGTCCTGCAGGCCGTCGAGCGCGCGCTGCTCGGCACGCGGGTCGAGCTGTCCCAGCCCGGCGACCCGGCGCTGCCCAACCTCGCGAGCCGCGTGCTGGCCGCGCTGATCCACCACGAGCCGCGCATCGAGGGCGAGCAGGGCTTCCGCACCATCGCGCTCGTCGGCCCGACCGGCGTCGGCAAGACCACCACGCTCGCGAAGCTGGCCGCGCGCGCGAAGGACCGCGGCGAGCGCGTCGCGATCATCACGCTGGACACCTACCGCATGGCCGCGGTCGAGCAGCTGCGCTCGTTCGCCGAGCTGCTGGACGTGCCGTTCTCGGTCGCGCTCTCCACCACCGACGTGCGCCGCGCGATCGAAGAGCACAAGAACGCCGACCGCATCTTCCTCGACACGGCGGGCCGGAGCCCGCGCAGCCGCGAGAGCCTGCCCAAGCTGCAGCGCACGCTACGCGCCTCAGGCGCGCACAGCCTGCTCTGCATGGCCGCGGGCACGCGAACGCGCGACAGCGAGGTCGTGCTGCGCGCCTACGAGCCGCTCGGCGTCGACGCGGTCTGCCTGACCAAGTGGGACGAGACGGTCGCGCCCGGCGAGGCGCTGGCGGCCGTGGTCGAACAGGGCCTGCCGCTCTCCCACCTCTGCATCGGCCAAGAGGTGCCCTCGGACATCGTGGTCGCCGACGGGCTCCAGATCGCGCAGGCCGCGTTCGACTGCGAGCACGTGGAGGCCGCGCAGTGAACCAGCCCACCAGCACCCACCAGGCGAGCGGACTGACCGACGCGGCGCGCCGCCAGACCCCGTGGCTGTGCGTCGCGGGCGCCAAGGGCGGCGTCGGCAAGACGATGCTCGCGACCAACCTCGCGCTGCTGCTCTCCCGCGGCGGCTACCGGACCCTGCTGGTCGACTTCGACCCCGGCACCGGCAACGTCGGCGTACACCTCCGCGTCCAGGGCGAGCACAACCTCGACGACGTCGCCCAGCGCCACTGCACCGCGCGCGACGCGATCGTCCAGGGCCCCGGCCGGCTCAAGGTGCTGCTCGGCAGCTCCGGCACGACGCGGCTGACCACCGCGGCGCCGACGGAGATCGCCGACCTGCTGCGCGCGATCCGCACCGTCTCCAGCGACTTCGACGTCGTCGTCTTCGACACCGGCGCAGGCCTCAACCCGAGCACGCTCTGCGTCGCCGAGCAGTGCGACCTGACGCTCGGCGTGACCACGCCCGAAGTCACCGCGCTGACCGACGCCTACGCGCTCTGCAAGGTGCTGCACGGCCGCGGCGTCGCGCTGCCGCACCTGATCGTCAACCGGGCCAGGAGCCGCGACGAGGCGATGCGCACGGCGTCGAAGCTGAGCTCCGTCACGCATAAGTTCCTGGGCGCCAAGAGCGAGCTGGCGGGCTGGATCTGCAGCGACCCGCAGATCGAGGCGAGCATCCGCGACCAGCGACCGCTGACCCTGTTCGGCCAGTCCAACGGCCTGGACGACCTGCGGAGCGCGTGCGCCGCCGCGCTGGCGGCGCTGCCGCCGATGACGCGTCGCCAGGAGCCCTACGCCCAGGCCGCGCGCCCGGTGCGCCTGCGCCCGGCGCGCGCCGGCAGCTGAGGCCCTCGGGCCGGCGCTCGGCCCGCTGTCAGGGAACTATGCCCGGGCACACCCGCCCGCCGGGATGCCGCGTAGGGGAACCCCCGGTGACGGCGCCACTTCCGGCCCGTTCCGGCTCAACCTGGGGCCCCGATTCCGTCGATGTCCCCAGCGGCAGGATCCATGAACCAAGGCATCGGCAGCCAAGAACTGACGCGCGTCGCAGCGGCCTACATCACGAGCATCGTGTTCGGGGTGGCCTTCTTGAGCGCCATGCTGGCAGGCGTCGACGGCTTCACGGCGCTCTGGCGCAGCGTGGTCGCCGCGGTCTGCGGCCTCGTCGGAGCCCACCTGCTCGCGCCGCCCGTCATCGACGTCGTGCTCTCGGCGATCGCCCGCGACGAAGTGCGCCGCACCTCGACCAGCGACTCGGAGGACCAGCCGTGAGAGGTGCGGTCAAGCTGCAGCGCTCCGTCGAAGAGCGGGACCGCATGGTGGAGCAGTTCCTCCCGCTGGTCCGGTACGTCGTCGCGCGGCTGCCGGTCACCATGCCGGCGTCGCTCGACAAGGACGACTTCTACTCGGTCGGCGTGATCGGCCTGATGCACGCGGCGTCGACCTACGACCCCGCGCGCGGGGCCTCCTTCAAGACATTCGCCTACACGGCCATCCGCGGCGCGATCCTCGACGAGGTCCGCAAGCACGACCCCGTCCCGCGCAACCGCCGCGACCGGCTCCGCAAGATGGACCGGGCGAACTCCCAGCTGTGGTGCGACCTCGACCGCGAGCCCACGCTCGCCGAGCTCGCCGAGGTCATGGAGTGCAGCGAGCAGGAGCTGGACGAGGACCTGCAGGCGCTGCACACGACGCGCGTGCTCTCCCTCGACGAGACCTACAGCAGCGAGGACGGCGCCGCCACGATGGGCAGCCAGCTCGCCGACGTGATGAGCGTCGAGCCGGGCGCAGGCGCCGACCAGCGCGAGCAGCTCGAGCGGCTGACGCGCGCGATCTCGGAGCTGCCGGAGAGCGACCGGCACGTGGTCGTGCTCTACTACCACGAGCAGCTCTACCTGAAGGAGATCGGCAAGATCCTCGGGGTCACCGAGTCCCGGGTCAGCCAGATCCTGACGCGCGCCGTCGAGCGCCTCCGCCTCAAGCTCAAGGAGCAGGAGTGACGGATGAACGGCGTGAACGGTCCGTCCGGCGTCCTCGGATCCAGCCTGGTGCACGACCGCCAGGGCGGCCGCGGCGGGCCACGGCCTGACGCGGACGCGTTCCGCGAGGCCCTGCAGCAGCAGGGGCAGGACCCCGGCCCGGGGCCTGAGGACCAGGGTTCCATGGCAAGGGCGCTACAGCGCCGGGCCTTAATCGGCCGAAGAGAAGATGGAGAGGCGCACCACGTCGACGTGGTCGCCTGAGCAGAGGATCGATGACGAGCAAGACCGGCACCCAGCACAACGTGATCCGCAGCGCCAGCGTGCGGATGGCGTCCCAGCCCGCGATGCTCGAGTGCGGGACCATCACCGACACCTCGGCGGCGACGCCGATCGCGGTGGTGCCGCTGCTGGACGGCGACCGCATCGCCGGCTTCGAGGTCCGCTGCGGCTGCGGCGCGTCGACCGTCGTCGAGTGCGTCTACGAAGGCACCCCCCCAGAGAACGACCCGTCATGAAGCCAAGCTCCCTGATGCTCTTCGCAGCGCTCGTCACAACGACCGCAGGCTGCGAGACCGCGAACAACATGCTGTTCGAGCCGGCCATCAACGACCCCAACGACGGCTTCGAGGGCAACCTCAGCCAGGCCGGCATCAGCACCGAGATGGACTGGGGCGAGGGGCAGGCGAGCCTGTTGAGCGCCTACAAGAAGCTCAACGAACGGCACCGCCTCCTCGAGCAGGAGAGCGAAGAGCTGCGCGCGCAGAACCAGAACCTGCAGTCCAAGCTGACCTCTGTGCAGGCCGAACTCGAAGAGGAGAAGGGCCTGCGCGTCCAGGCCGAGTCGCAGCTCGCGCTCAAGTCGCAGGACGTGCGCCGCCGCGAGGCGAAGATCCTCACCCTCTCGATCGAGAAGGCCAAGCTCGAGCAGGAGCGCCTGCAGCAGAAGATCAACGCGCTGAACGACAGCATGACGCGCATCCCCCACCCGATCGAGGCGGCGGCCAAGCCGCCGCGCACGCCGTGAAGAACCTCACCTGGACCGTCGCGGCTGCCGCCGCGCTCACCTTGGCGAGCTGCCAGATCCCGCGGCCCGACCGGCCGAAGGTCGTCAACAGCTACCTCGCCGAGCCGCAGGACCTCGCGAACGTGCAGCGGATCATGGTGCTGCCGTTCCGCGCCGAGCACGGCGTCACGGTCGAGCAGAACGCGATCCGCGACGCCTTCGTCAGCGAGCTGCAGAAGCTGCGCCGCTTCGAGGTCGTGCCGCTGGCCGACAACGCGCGCGAGGACGACGTGCTCAACGCGTCCCTCGCGACCGGGCGACTCTCGACCGACGCGATGGTCCGGCTGTGCGAGCGCTACTCGCTGGACGGCGTGTTCGTCGGCTCGGTGACTTCTTGGCGCGCCTACACGCCGCCGCGCCTGGGCCTGCGCACGCAGCTGGTCTCCGTGCACTCGGGCACCGCGGTCTGGGCCGTCGACGCGATCTACGACGCCGCCGACCGCAGCACGGTCAGCGACCTCAAGCACTACGTCGGCCACACCCAACAGGACGACGGCAACCTGCACGGCTGGGAGATGACCCTGCTGTCGCCGGCGAAGTTCACGAGCTTCGTCGCCCACCGCTGCGTGGGCACCTGGATCGAGGGATAGTCGGAGCACACGGGCGACAAAGGTCGCGCGTGGCGCGCAGGATCCGTATCCTGCTCGCCCCGATCTCCTCCGAGCCTGCGCGTGTATTCGATCCTGCTGTCGCTGTCCCTCTCCCTGCTGCTGAGCTTCAGCGGCGTGTTCCTCGACTGGTGGCACTGGGGCTGGGCGATCTTCTTCACGATCGCGCTCGCGCTGGTCATCTGGGTCCTGATCGCGCGAAGGATCGGCAAGCAGATCCAGCCGGCGATGGAGCAAGTCCAGCGGCAGATGCAGCAGGGCCACGTCAAGCTCGCCATCCAGACGCTCGAGGACATGCTCTCGTTGGGTAAGTGGGTCCCGATGCTCCGCGGCCAGGTCATCGCGCAGATGGGGATGCTGGAGTACTACCAGGGCGACAAGGACCGCGGCGTGAAGCTCCTCGAGGGCGCCAGCATGCGCAACGCCGACGCGCGGCTGCTGCTGGCCTGCATCCGACACAAGTCGGGCGAGACCGACCGCGCGCTGGGCGTCCTGGAGCTCGCGTCGAAGGTCAGCAAGAAGCACGCGCTGCTCCACAACACGTATGCGTGGATGCTGCAGAAGGCGGGCAAGGCCGACCGGGCGCAAGCGGTGCTCGCCGCCTTCCTGAAGAAGGACCCGAACAACCGACCCAGCAAGGACAACATGCTCCGCCTGCAGAACAAGCAGCGCATGAACATGTCCGAGTTCGACATGCAGTGGTATGCGCTGGGCCTCGAGACGCCGCCGGCGCAGATGGGCGTGCAGATGCGACGCGCGCCGAAGGGCTTCCGCGAGCCGCCCAAGACCAAGAAGAGGAAGGGTGGCTGATCGGGTCCGCCACGCGCTGCCCGAAGCCCGCTGGCCGACCGCCGAGGAGGCCGCCCGATCCCTCCTCTTCGCCCCGATCCGGCTCGGCCCGGTCGAGGCGACCTCGCGCACCTGGGTCCCCGCGATGGTGCCCTGGCGCGCGACCGAGGACGGGCTCGTCACCGAGAACGTGCTCGACTGGTACGCGCGCTTCGCCGACGGCGAGCCGGGCGTGCTCGTCGTCGAGGCCACCGGCATCCGCGACGTCCCGAGCGGACCGCTGCTCCGGGTCGGGCACGACCGCTTCGTCGACGGGCTTCGGCGCCTGACGGAGCGCGTGCGCGAGCACAGCGGCGGCCGCACGCGGCTGTTCCTCCAGGTCCTCGACTTTCTCACCATCCGGCGGCGGCCCGAGAAGCAGAAGTTCTTCGAGCGCTTCCTGAGGGTCGAGGAACGCCACTTCGACGCGGTGCGGGAGCGCTTCGGCGAGGCCGCGGCTGCAGACGAAGCGAGCGTGCGCCGCCAGCTCGCGCAGTGCGACGACGAGGCGCTGAAAGAGCTGCTCACCGGCCGCGAGTTCCGCGACTACGCGTGGGGCTACCGCGAAGAGGTCCACGACGTGCACCTCCCCCACGTCGAGGAGCTGCCGCGCGTGCTGCCCGACCTGTTCGCGCAGGCGGCCCGCCGCGCGCGCGAGGCCGGCTTCGACGGCGTCGAGCTGCACTACGCGCACGCCTACACGATGGCGTCGTTCCTCTCCCGCACCAACCGGCGCACCGACGGCTACGGCGGCTCGACCGAGGCACGGCTGCGGCTGCCGCTCGAGGTCCACGAAGCGGTGCGCCGCGAGGTCGGCAACGACTGGTGCGTCGGCGCGCGCTTCCTCGGCGACGAGGCCATCGAAGCGGGCAGCCGCGTCGAGGACGCCGCCGCCTACGGCGTCGCGTTCGCTGGAGCAGGCTTCGACTTCCTCTCGATCAGCAAGGGCGGCAAGTTCGACGACGCGCGGCAGCCGGGCGTCGGTTCGGCGGCGTATCCCTACACCGGCCCGTCCGGGCACGAGTGCATGCCGACCGTGCGCAGCGACGCGCGCGGCCCGTTCGGCCGCAACGTGCACCTCGCCGCGACCATCCGCGACGCCGTGCGGGCTGCCGGACACGAGACGCCCGTCGTAGCAGCGGGCGGCATCTGCCACTTCGACCAGGCCGAGGCCGTGCTGCAGAGCGGACAGGCCGACGTGATCGCCGCCGCGCGGCAGAGCCTCGCAGATCCGGACTGGTGGAAGAAGATGCGGTCGGGCCGCGGCGAGGAGGTCCGCCGCTGCATCTACACCAACTACTGCGAAGGGCTCGACCAGAAGCACAAGGAGGTCACCTGCCAGCTGTGGGACCGCGAGTTCGACGCGGACGACGCGGCCTCGGTGACGCGCAGCAAGGACGGCAAGCGGCGGCTGGTGCCGCCGCGCTGGGACGTCAGCGGGCAGTAGAGCGTTCGGCCCGGAGCCAACGCACGGCCTTCTTGGGCTGGTCGCTGCCGATCCGGTCGACGCCGAGGTCGAAGAACGCACCCCACGCCTCACGGCGGTCGGGCGCCCCCCAGAACCGCAGCTCGCGCCCTTGCGCGTGCGCGCGCTCGACCAGCCCGCGCACGAGCTCGACCTCGTCGGGCATCAGCTCGTCCGACCCCGTCCAGTCGGACAGGGACCGCCAGGAGCTGCTGATCCACGGGACGAGGTGCTCGGGCGGCGACGGCCGGCGCTCGAGGTCACCCAGGCGGCCGTCGCTCGCGCACCACCGGTCTCGATCTGCGGCCACCATCGCCTCGGGCCGCGCGCCGGACAGCACGATCGTCACGGCCCCGGGCTCGATTCGCCCGTCGACGAAGCGCGTCAGCAGGTCGCTGTAGCGCGGCAGCAGGCCTCGCAGCGCGCGGTAGACGCCGGCACCGTCGGCCTTGATGTCGACGAGCAGCACGAGCGGCTCGCCGTCGGAGCGCAGCGACTGCCCCGCGCGCACAGCAGCCAGCAGCGGGTCGAGGTAGAGCGAAGAGAGCGTGCGCCCGGGACGCAGCTGCCAGCGCTCGTGGCCGACTCTCAGCTCGCCGTCGACGAGGTAGACGTCTGCCTCGATGCTGCCGAGCCCGAGCTCGAGCGCCCGCGTGAGCGGGACCAGCTGCAGGTAGTCGTTGTGCCCGTGGAGCCGGAGCGCAGGGTCTACGCCGAAGTCCGAACCTGCTGCGCACGCGCCGAGCAGCGTCGCGAGGAGCATTGCCGTCCGCATGCCACGACGCTACCAAAGCCGGGACTCGTCAGGAATACAGCCGTGACGACGGCGTCGGAGAAGGCCGAGGAAGCATGATGCACACCAAGCACGTCGTTTGTTCTGTCCTGCTGTTCGCAGGGATCGCGCTGGCCCAGGACGCCGACAAGCAGCGCGATCCGTTCGCGCTGTCCGCCGGCACGCTCGAGCTCTCCGAGTTGGTCGATGCGTGCGCAGGCTACCTGGAGTGGAACATCCTCTACGACCAGGGAGGGTTCGAGAAGCACAGCGCGACCAAGCTGCAGCGCCCGCTCGTCACCGACCGCGACGGCTGCGAAGAGCTGCTCTACAGCCTGCTGCACCGGCAAGGCTTCGCGGTCGTCCCGGTCAACCTCGAGCGCCACATCTACGAGGTCGTCGACTTGGACAGCAAGCGCAGCCGAGAGGTCCACAACGCCGCGATCTACAAGGCAGCCGACGACATCTTCGCCCGGCCCACGTTGAAGGCTCCCGTCATCACGACGGTCAAGCTGGAGCACATCAACGCGCAGCTCGCCAACAACGCGCTGCGGCCGTTCTTCGCCGGCTCACGCGGCGCGAACTCGATCCAGATCGGCACCGTCGGCAACCAGCAGTCGCTGATCGTGCAGGGCTTCCAGGACCAGGTCGCACAAGCCCTGCGCGTGATCCAGCTCGCCGACACACCTCAGGACCCTGCGCTCGAGCTCATCGACGGCAAGCCGCTGCGCGAAGTGGTGAAAGCCCTCATCGCCCGCATCGAGGCGCTCGAAGCGGCGCTGAAGTCGCGCGACAAGTGAGCGGCTGCGGCTACCGCGAGAGCAGGTTGACCAGCAGCCGGACCGCGCCAGGGTTGCCCTTGCGCAGCTGGCGGTAGAGCGACAGCGAGCAGTAGACGAAGTCGCCCTTGCCGTAGCTCGTGTAGAGCAGCGAGCCCTGGTGCTGCTTCTCTTCACCCGAGTCCTTCATGCCGAGCATCGGCAGCCAGGCCTCGTCCCAGGTCTTGGGGAAGTTGAGGCCGCGCTCCTGCACCCAGCCGTCGAAGTCGGACGCCTGGATGCGGTGCGGGTAGGTCATCAGTCGGTGCTCGGGGTTGAGCAGGGTCACCGCGGCGTCCTCCTCGGTGACGCGCTCGTTGCCGACCGTAAGCGCGAAGGGCGACAGCAGCGGGTGGCCTTCCTTGGCGTTCCACTCGCCGGGCTTGTGGTACATCGAGACCACGCGGCCGCCGCCGCGGCAGAACTGCTGCAGGCGCTCGCGCACCTCGGCGAGCTCAGGACGGTGGTGGTAGGCGCGGATGTCGAGGAACACGACCGAGAACCGGTCGAGGTCGGTCGACACCAGCGCGTCGCGGTCGAGGCTGACGAACGGAATGCCGAGGTCCGCGAGCGTGCGCTCGGTCGTGTCCTCGGGGCCGCGCACGAGGCCGACCCGCAAGCCGTCCGGCACGGTGACGTCGACCAACCGCAGCGGCAGACGCACGCGCCCGTCCCCGAAGCCGACGGCGAGGCCGGCGTCCGGCGTCATCTCACGGGCGTCGATGGTCGCCTGCACCAGCACGCGCGCCTCGCGCTGCTCCTTGGTCAGGGTGATCCGACTCGGCGTCGCCGCCGCCGAGATCCCCGGCCCCATCTGCAGCTGCACGGCGGCCTCGACGGGGTCGTCGAGCTGGCTCTCGGCCGTGACGCTGAGCGTGCGCACGCTCTTCTGGCCGCGTGCCACCAGCACGACCTCGCGGTCGAACGACAGCGCGACCGGGTCGACGGGCGTGTACGGCAACGCCTCGGTGACCTCGAACTGCTCGCCGTCGAGCGTGAAGCGGACCGCCACCGACGCGAAGCTCGGCTCGGGTCCGTCGGACAACTCTCGATCGAGGCCGTAGGCGCAGGCGAACGACCACTCGAAGCGACCAGGCAGCGGGTCCGCAGCGACCGCGGCCTTGGCCGGCGTCGGCGCAGCTTGCCCGGCGCCGCGTGTGGGCGGCGTCGGCAGCTGGGGCTTGCCGCGCGGGCGGTCGTCGAACGGCGTCTGCCGCACAGGCTGGCGCACGACCGCGCCTTCGCGGTCGCCGCTGCGGACGCGCACGTCTTGCACCTGCTCGTGGCCGTGCAGGACGACGTAGCCCTTGCCGAGGCCGCCGCGCGGCACCACTTCTCGATCCAACCAGACCTCCGCCCGCACGCCCTTCATCGCGAGCATCAGGCGCTGCACGGCGTCCGCGCGCCGCCGCCAGACCCGGCGCATACGTCGGTCGCCGGCGGTGTCCGCGTTCGCGAGCAAGGCGCGGCGGATCTCCGCAGCTTGGCGCCAGCGCTGCTCCGGCGGCAGCGCGCGGAAGCCCTCGCCGAACATCGCGGGCGTCGAGACAGGACCCGTGGGACGAGCCCAGCGGCCCAGATCTGCGGCCTCGGCTGCCGAGACGCCGTCGGGGTGGACCACGCGCCAGTAGTCCTTGCCGACCCGCAGCGGGTTGTGCTCCCCCCACGGGCCCTGGCTCTCGTGCTGCGTCCACGCGTCCCACGCGAGCCGCGCGTAGGTGTGGCCGCGCGCGGGGTCCAGCTCTGCGGGGTCGAACGCCAGCTGCGCCTTGTCGACGCCGCTGCGCGAGTAGAGCCGCGGCACGTAGCGACCACTAGCCGCGCGCTCCTCGAGCAGCTCGATCGCCGCCCAGATCGACGCGCGGTGGTGGCCGTGGCCCTTGTCGAGGCTGTGGTTGGTGATGACGACGTCGGGGTCCACCTCGTCGAAGACCCGGCGCATTCGGTCCTTGAACTCGTCTTCACCCCAGAACTTCAGCGTCTCTTCGCGCGTCTTGCTGAAGCCGAAGTCCGGCATCCCGAGCCATCGCACCTCGGCGCCCGACATCGCCGCAGCGCGCAGCGTCTCGCGCACGCGGATGCGGGCCAGGGCAGGCCCGATCTCGCGGCCGATCGCGTTCTGCCCGCCGTCGCCGTAGGTCGAGTAGACCTGCACGACGCGCATGCCGTGCTTGCGGCGCAGCACGGTGTTGGTCCGCGACGACTCGTCGTCGGGGTGTGCTGCTACGTTGAGCACGACGACGTCACTGTTGGCGTCGAGCCACGCCTGGTGCTGCGCGACCAGCCCGGCCTCGGGTTCGGCCAACTGCGCCCGCAGCGCGACGGCGGACAACACGCTGACGAAGAAGCATGCGCGGCGACGGACGGGTTCGGACACGGCGATCATCGGGACAGACTCCTCAGGCGCTCGGCGGCCTCGGACAACACCGCGCGTTCGACGGCGAACTGGAAGCGCATCGAGCGCACGCCTTCGGGCTCCGCGAAGAACAGGTCTCCTGGCACCGCGTTGACCCCGATGCGCTCGATCATCGTCGTCACCGCCTCGTAGGGCGTGACGTCCCCGAACACGTCGGAGTAGTCGGCGAGCACGTAGTAGGCGCCCTGCGGGATCTCGAAGCGGAAGCCCGCGTCCTTCAGCGCCGCGCAGAACAGGTCGCGCTTGGCCTCGTACTCGGCCTGGAGGTCGGAGTAGAAGGTATCGGGCAACTCCTCGAGCGCGCGCTGCACGCCCCGCTGCGTCGGCCGCGCCGCGCAGACCTCGATCTGGTCGAAGACCACGCCACACTTGTCCACGACCTCGACCGGCCCTGCGAGGAAGCCGACGCGCCAGCCGGTGGCCGAGAACGTCTTGCTGAACGAGTTCATCGTCAGCGTCCGGTCCGCCAACTCGGGCAACGTCGCCGGCGAGACGTGCTCGCGGCCGTCGAAGCACATGTATTCGTAGACCTCATCGGTCATCACCATGGCGTCGGTGCCGTCCAGCACGGCGGCGAGCGCGGCCAGCTCGTCGCGGGTCCAGACCTTGCCCGAAGGGTTGCCGGGCGTGTTGACGATCACCGCGCGCGTGCGCTCGCTGACCACGCGGCGCAGCGCCTCGGGATCGAACGCGAGCGACGCGCCGCTCAGACGAGCAGCCCTCGGCACGCCGCCGAACAGCGGCACCGTGGTCCAGTGGTAGCCGTAGAACGGCTCGAACAGCACGACCTCGTCGCCCGGCTCGATCAGCGTCATCCCAGCCGCGAAGAACGCGCCGCTGCTGCCCGTGCAGACCGCCACGTTGTCTGCCGTGTAGTCGAGCCCGTTGTGCCGCTGGAGCTTGCTCGCGATCGCCTCGCGGAGCTCCGGCAGGCCGGCGTACGGCGTGTAGAGCTGGCGGTCCCCGCCGTCGATCGACGCGATCGCGCCGTCGACCAGCGGGCGCGGAGGGTCGAGGTCGCAGACTCCCTGACCGAGGTTGATGCCGTCCGGCACGCCGTTGATGACCAGCGTCAGCGAGCGCAGCAGGTTTGCCTGGTCGAGGTGGCGCCGACGCGCCGCTGTCCGCGCGAAGGCGCGATGAAGTTCTGCCATGGTCGGGGCCGAGGATGATACGAACTCCACGTCGCCGCGTCTTGAAGTCCTGCAGCGAGCGGAGAGCATCGCGCGTCCGTGAGCGACGCGCTGGAACTATGGGACATGCAGTTCGGCTACGGCCGTCAGCCCGTCGTCCGCGACGTCTCCCTGCGCGTCGCCGCAGGGGACTGCTACGGCTTCCTCGGCCACAACGGCGCCGGCAAGACGACCGTCATGCGCTTGTGTCTCGGCCTGCTGCGGCCCACGCGCGGCGCCGTGCGCGTCTGCGGCGCCGACCCGAGCCTGAACCGCCGCCAGGCCAACGCGCTCGTCGGCGCGCTGATCGAGCGACCCGGATTCCACCTGCACGGCACCGCGCGGCAGAACCTCACCGCGCTCGCGCAGCTGCAGGGCATGGCGCGCCGGCTCGCGAACGCCGAGGTCGAACGCGTCGTCGAGGCCGTCGGCCTGCGGGCACAGATCGACCGGCGCGTGGGCACGTTCTCGATGGGTATGAAGCAGCGGCTCGGCATCGCACAGGCGCTGCTCGGCAGGCCGAAGCTGCTGCTGCTCGACGAGCCGACCAACGGCCTCGACCCCGAGGGCATCGCCGAGCTGCGCGCGCTGCTGCGGCGCATGACGCGCGAAGAAGGCGTCGCTGTGCTGCTCTCTAGCCACCAGCTCGCCGAGCTCGACGGCCTCTGCGACCGCGTCGGCGTGCTCCGCGACGGCCGCGTCGTGGCCGAGGGCGACCTCGCACACCTGCGGCGGCAGGTCGGCGCGCGGCACGTCGTGACCGGCGCGCCCCTCGAAGGCCTGGAGCACGCGCTCCGCGAGCGTGGGCTCACGTCTGCGCGCGACGGTGACCGCGTCCTGGTCGACATCCAGGACCAGCCCGCCGCGGCCATCACGCGTGAGCTCTCGGCGTCCTGCGAGCTGACCTCGTTCGCGCCGGAGCCGGCGACGCTCGAGCGGATCTACCTCGAGGCCGCCCGCGGCGCGCTGCCGCCGCCGTCGCCACAGCAGCCAGCGCCCGCGGCAGCTGCGCCGCCGGCGCCGACCCTCGGCCGCGCCCGCGCGCCGAGGCGGCGGTCGTTCCTCTACGAGTCGACGACCCTGCTCTACCGCCGCGCCACGCTCCCGCTCGTGCTGCTGCCCTGCGTCGTCGCGGTCTTCTCGGTCTACCGCTACGGACAGGACGTCGCCGAAGGCCTGGCGCTGGTCGAGGCGGGCGAGCGCTTCAGCGCCGACGCCGGCAGCGGGCACCTCGCCGTCGCGCGCAGCCTCCAGGCGGCGACGCCTGCGCTGGCGCTCGCGATGCTGTGGTTCTCGAGCCAGACGATCGCGGCCGACGACGCCGCCGACACGCTGCGCAACAGCCTCGTCCGCAGCCTCCGTCGCCAGGACGTGCTGTTCGGCAAGCTCGCCGTGCTGCTCTCGGTCGCCATGCTCGGCTGGGCCGGGCTCGTCGCGGTCGCCTCCTTCGCCAGCTGGGCGACCGTCGGGTTCGGCGACCTCGAGGAAGTCAGCCGCGTCGGCGACCGGGACCTGCTGGCCGCGGCCGCCGACGTCACCCCCACCCTCCTCTTGACGATCGCGCAGATGGCGCTGCCGCTCGTCGCCGTGGTGATGATCGGCGCCATGGCGTCCGCGCTCGCGCGGCGGCCTGCCCTGGCGCTGATGACCGCCGCGGCGCTGACGCTCGCGCCCGATCTCGCGCGCGTGTGGCTGCCGGGCGCGGGCGGATGGCTGCTGACGAGCCACCTCCCGATGCCGTGGCGCGACGAGTCGGCGCTCGCGTATGCCGGCGCGAGCGCCCGCGGCGCCGCCGACGCGCTCTGGCTGCACGCCGACCTCGCGGTCTGGGCGCCGCTCGCCTGGATCGCTGCCGCGACGGTGGTCCTGGCCACCCTGTTCGAACGCATGCGCATCCGATGACCGGCCTGTCCCACAAGACCGCAGCCGGCGCCCTCGCGGCCCTGCTCGCCTGCAGCTGCTCGCTCACTCCGGCGCTGCCGAGCGAGCCACCGATCCTCGCCGACATGGAGGAGCCGCTCGACCTCCGCGGCGAGCCCGACGACGAAGCGGCGCGCACGGCGCTGCAGGCGGGCTCGTTCTCGGGCGTCTACCTGCGCGACGCGCGCGAGACGCTCGAGGCCAAGCTCGACGAGCCTCCGTCCGTCGTCGTCGCGCGCGTCGTCGAGAACTCACCGGCAGCGAGGGCCGGCATCGCGCAAGGTGACCTCGTCTTCGAAGTCGAGGTCGACGGCGGCGCCGCGCGCGAGATCACGACGCCGAGCGAGTGGCGGCGCCTCGAGCTCGAGACGCCGCCGGGCGCCGTCGTGACCGTCTTCCTCGACCGCGCGGGACGAGAGGCGCAGACGCGCCTGACCTTCGCCGAGCGCGTCCGGCCTGCCCCGCGCGTCCCGGGCGAGCGCTACCGCGAAGAGCAGCGGATCGGCGTCGTGGTGCGGACCGCGACCGAGGTCGAGGCGCGCGCGGCCGGTCTCGGCCCGGGCGGCGGCGCGGTCCTCGTCGGCATGTCGAAGGTCAGCCCGTGGCGCGCTGCTGGCCTGTGCTTCGGAGATCTGGTCGTCGCGCTCGACGGCCGACCGCTCACGAACCCCCAACAGCTGCTGGTCACGGCCCGTGAGCCCGCGCGGCGAACGCTCGACGTCACGTTCGTGCGGGAGGGCGTCACGCGCACGGTCGTGACCCGGCTGACGCGGCGCGCGCAGCGACTCAAGGAGATCTCGCTGCAGCCGCTGTTCCGTTACGAGTCCGAGCGCGGCCGCAGCGAGTGGTCGGTGCTGCTCGGCCTCGTGGACTACCGCGCGACGGCCGCCGCGTGGCGGTTCGGTCTGCTGTGGTGGTTCGCGATCGAAGGCGGCGACGCCGACGAGCTGCAGGAGTCCGGGTCGTGATCTCTGCAGTGCTGCTCACAGCCGCGCTCGCACAGCAGGACCCGCAGATCGCAACGGTGCAGCTCCCCGAGCCTCTGGTGGTCACGGGCGCTGTGATGCAGGACGTCGATCTCGACGGACGAGACGACCTCGTCGTCGCGACCTACGATCCGGACAGCGGCGCGCGCTCCGTCCGCGTGCACGCGCGGCGCGAGCGCGGCCCGGCGTTCGTCCCGACCCCGGACCGGTCGTTCGCGATGGACCGCAGCGTGGTCGCGTTCACGTTCTGTGACTGCGACCCGGCTGCGGGCCGCGAGCTGATCCTGGCCACGGCCACGACCGTCGCCGCAGCGCTGCTGCAGGAAGACGGCGCGACGACCTACCGCGAGCTCTTCCGGCACGCGCTGGTCTGGCCCGCGGCGTCGCCGCAGACCGTCGTGCCGCTCCGATACGCGACCGCGGACATCGACGGCGACGGGCGCGACGACCTGCTGCTGCCCGGCCCCGACCGCTGGTGCGTCTGGCTGCAGGCGGACGACGGCTTCGTCGAAGCGCGGCTCGCGCTGCCGCCCCGGCGCGACCCGGTGCGCGAAGCGCTCGGCGGCGAGATGCGCGAGCTCGGCGCGCGCCTCGGCTTCACGCCGGGTGGCGCAGGCGCGCTCGTCCGCACGTCCGCGCGCACCCCGCCCGCGTCGCT
>JBERSB010000583.1:0-4489 GCA_041236755.1 Luminiphilus sp.
CCCGAGCTGACCGAGGCGCACCGGGCGACCGGCCTCAGCCACCTCTTGGCCGTGAGCGGCGCGCACGCTGCGATGCTGGCGGCGCTGCTCGGGATGGCGTCGCGCGGCCGCTTCCTCGGCGCGCACCGCGCGCGGGTCTGGATCGTGCTCGCGACGCTCACGGTCTACGGGTGCGTCGCAGGCGCGGAGCCGCCGGTGCTGCGTGCGGTCGTCGCGTTCACGCTCGCCGCCGTCGCGGCGCGGACCGGTCGGCCGTTCGACGTGGTGACCGGGCTGCTGGCGCCGGCACTCGTCACCGCGGCCGTCGCCCCCGAAGCGCTGACCGGTCCGAGCTTCTTGTTGAGCTACGCCGCGGTCAGCGGCCTCGGTATCGCGCTGCACAGAGCGCGGGATCCCGGCCTGTGGGGCTGGCTCGTGCAAGCGATGCGCGCGTCCTTCTGGGCGACGCTGCTGACCACGCCGCTCACGCGCTGGTTCTTCGGGCAGGTCGCGCCCGGCACGATCCTGCTGACCCCGCTCTGCGCGCCGCTGGTCGCCGCGATGCTGCTGCTGGGCCTGGTCACGAGCGGCGTCGCGGCCGCGCTGCCCGGGAGCGGCGAGCTGGCGGCAGCCGCGCTCGCCGCGCCGCGCGGCTTGCGCGCGCGCGGCTACGCGGGCCTCGTGCACACCGCCGACGCGCTGCCCGCGACCCCGATCCACGCGGCCTACGCGCCGCCAGGATGGGCCGTCGCGCTGCTCGCAGCGCTCGGCGCGGCGCTGGTGGCCTCGCGACCGCGGCGGTCCAGCGTGGTGGTCGCCGCGCTGCTGGTCTCGACGGCGTGGTTCGTGCCGCTCGCTGCCGCGCCGTCCGCGTCGCTCCAGCTGTTCGCCGTCGGCCACGGCCAGGCCGCGCTGGTCACGACCGGCGGCGCCGCGCAGGTCTTGATCGATTGCGGCAGCCTGCACGGCGGCGCGCAAGCAGCGCGCAAAGTCGTGGACGCGCTGTCGCGGCGGACGCTCGATCTGCTGGTGATCTCGCATGACGACCAAGACCACCACAACGGCGTGGCCTGGCTCTGCGCGCGGCTCCGCGTCCACGAAGCCGTCATGCCCGAGGCCATGGCCGGTAGCACGCTCCACGCGATGCTGACCGAGCACGGCGCCGACGTGTGCTTGCTGGAGCCCGGCCGGCGGCTCCGTCGCAAGGGCATCGAGCTGTTCGCGCCGCAGCTGCCCGCAGGCGCTACGGACAACGACCGCAGCCTCTGGGCGCGGGTGCGGGTCGGCGACGCCGAGGCGCTGCGGACCGGCGCCGCACAGGAGCTCGGCGTCGCAGCGGCGATAGCCCAGGGCTTTGCCGCGACCGCCGACCTGCTGGTGCTGCCTCATCACGGCCGCGCGTGCCACAACGCAGGACGCCTGCTACAGCGCGTCCGTCCTCGTGCGTGCCTCGCGTCGGCGGCATCGGACGACGGCGACACCTGGATCGGCGGCGTGGCGCGACGGCTCGGCGCCGAGGTCCTGGTCACCGGCCGCCACGGCGACGTGTGCTTCGACGGTCTGGTGCTGGCCCCTTCCCTGCTGCCCCCGCTCTTGCCACGCGCGCGGCCATCGACGTCACCCAGAGCTGCGCAGGGACGCTGATCGCCCAAGCGCACGGCGATGGACCGGTGGATGTCCGACGCGCTCGCCGGAGTCGCGTCGGGCGCAGCGCGGCCGGCTGCACGCAAGGCACCCTGCGCTTCGAGACCTCTACTGCTTCTTGTCTCCGGGGCGCTCTCCGCTACCTGCGCCCACGGTCACCGGGATGAGCCGCGTGATGCGACCCAGCGAGTTCCAGTCCATGACGTAGACGTAGCCCTTGGCGTCGACGCAGACCGAGTGCGGCGACAGGAACTCGCCGTCCTTCCACTTCGCGCGCGGGATGCCGTTCTTGGCGCGCAGCGTGGGGTCCGGGTTGTCGCCGATGTGCCCGTAGACCTTGTCGTCCTTGTCGAGGAAGGTGATCCGGCCGACGAGGTCGGCGACCACGAGCCCACCGTCGGGCATCGGCCACGCGTTGCACGGCCGGCGCAGGTCCTTGTCCATCTTGCGCACGAACTCACCGTCCAGCGTGAACCACTGCAGGCGGTGGTTCTCCCGGTCACAGACGAGCAGCAGCGGCTCCTCGCCGCGTGTGTCCATCCACAGTCCGTGCGGCGTGCGCATCTTTCCGTCCTCGGTCCCGCGACCGCCGAACGACTTGAGGTAGTTGCGGTCCTTGTCGTAGCAGTGCACCCACGACTTGCCGTAGCCGTCCCCTACGTAGATCCGGCCGTCGGGCGCGACCGCGACTGCGGTGGGATTGTACTGGCCCGCGTTCTCGTAGATGCCCGACTGCTCAGGCCAACCGATCGTCCAGAGCACCTTGCCGTCGACGGTGGTCTTGACGACCTCGCTGCGGCGCGTGTGCGCGAGGTAGAGCACCTCCTTGCCGTCCTCGACGCGGTGGCACATGCCGTGCAGGCCGCCACGGAACTCCTTGCCCCAGGAGCCGACGACCTCGCCCGCCGGCGAGAACACGACGACGGCGTGCTCTCTGTCGGTGTTGACCAGGATGTTGCCGTCCTGGCGCACGACCATGCAGCCGTGCGTGTTGCCCATCTCGACGCTCCCTGCGCCTTCGCCGCCGAAAGCGGCCGCCGGCAACGGCCGCCCCCAGCGCGCGTCCCACTCGTAGAGGCGCGCGCTGTTCGGGACGGAAACGTAGGTCTTGCCGTCGGGCCACTGCTTGGAGGCCTCCTGGCAGACGACCAAGACCGGCAAGCAGAGCGCGGCGAACGCCGCGAGAGTGGGAGAAAACGAGCGCATGCCCGCAGTGTGCGGTGTGCCGCTGGCGATTGGTAGCCGCTGACACCAACGTGGTACGGGCGAGAGGGATTTCTGCGGTGTGGATCCGCCTCAGCCGCGCGTATCGAGCCGATCTGTACCCGCGGAGCCCGCCGATGCGCAAGATCACGATCCTGACCGCCGTCGCCCTGTCCATGCTGGCCACCGATACGTTGGACGCCCAGCGCCTCAACCTCGGACGCAACCGGAGCCAGTGGCGGCGACCCGAGGAGGTCACCAACCGGGTCGCGGTCTACTTCACGGACGTCCCAGGTCCTTCGACCGACAGCGATCGGGTCGCAGGCCTGGACACGATCGAACTCGTCCGCAAGGCAGCCGCGGCCAGGCAGGTCACGGTGCTCTACCTGCACGACGGCGAGCTCGCGGAGCGCCCGGTGCAGGCCTTCGAGGCCGCGCTGTTCCGCGCCGACGCGCGCGGCGACGAGCTCGGGATCAAGCTGCGGCTGTTCTACTGCGGCCGGCTCGACGTCAGCAAGGCCCCGGCGCTCGCGGAGCGTTACGGCAAGAAGACACCCCTGTTCGTCGCCTTCGACAAGTCGGGCAAGGAGCTGCGGCCGGTCTCGATGGCCGGGCTGAAGCCGGACCCGTCCGGGCTCGAGGGGCTGCTCGACCGCGCCTCGAAGGGCGCCTTCAAGCCGACGCTGCCGGGCTTCGCCAAGAAGTACAGCAAGCTGGTCCAGGACCTCGAGAAGTTGCTGAAGGAGCGCGAAGAGGCCGAGCAGGATCAGGCCGAAGCCGGCACCGACCGGGCCAAACAGAACAAAGCCCGCAAGCAGCTCGAAGCCATCGCCAAGGCCGAGCAGAAGCTCCTCGAGAAAGAGCAGGAAATGCTCGCCGACGTGCGCGTGCCGGAGCGCGGCAACGTGCGCGTCGGTGGCCGCCGACCCAATCGGCGCGACAACCGCGGCCAGAACCAGGGCAAGGCCAACGGCGGCGCAGGCAAGGCCGGCGGCTAGCGCGCGCGGCGCCCGCGCTCAGTGCGTGTGGCCCTCGCTCGGGTTGTAGATGTGCCCGAGCGTGTGGCGCGCCGCCGCCTCGAACGTGCTCCCGGTGCCCTCGTTGGCGAGCTTCTCGAGGATCGGCACCGCCTCCTCGTCGAGCTTGGACTCGTGCAGCGACTTGCCCAGGTAGAGCTCGGCGCGCTGCCGCTCCGGGCCGAGCTTGCCGGTCGCGAGCGCCTCGCGGAACACCCGGACGGCGTCCTGGTGGCGCCGCTCCTTGAAGAGCACGTAGCCCTCGGTCGCCATCGCCGCCGGCGTCCGCGGCGACGCCTGCAGCCACCGCCGCGCCGCGACCAGGTTGCCGTCCAGCGCGTAAAGGCGCGCGAGGCGGTGCCGCGACTCGGTGACGCCCGCGGTCGCGGCCTCGAGCAGCAGCGGCTCGGAGTGCACGCGGCAACCGAGCTCCAGGTAGAGGCAGCCGAGCCGGTGCTGCAGCCGCGGGTCAGAAGGCGCGGCCGCGAGCTCGGCCCGCGCACCGACCAGCGCTTCGCGGCGCGCGGCGCACAGGTCCAGCAGCGCCGCGAGCTGCTCGGGGTCCTGGGGACCGGGGCGGGCGCAGTAGCACTGTCCCGCGCCGTCGAGCACTGCTATGCCCATGCCCTCACCGATCGGACGAGCAC
>JBERSB010000584.1:0-11245 GCA_041236755.1 Luminiphilus sp.
TGATCAGGCCCGCGGGATCCGCCAGGGCGGCGATCGCGTTCACCCGCATCATCGGGTCCTGGTCGTCCGGATCGAGCTGCGGGTGGACGGAGTCCCAAGCCTCGGAGAGCAGCCGCTGCACGGCTTCCAGCACCTGACCCGTCGCCGGGAAGCCGTCTGTGTGCAGCGACGCTTGCGCCAACAGGATCAGCACCCGAACGTCCTTGCTGCGCTGGCAGAGGTCGAGCGCTCTGGCCTTCACGACCTTCCAATCGGGCTCTTCGGCCTCGATCACGCTGTCGCCCATCTGACGCTCGGGCTTTGCTTCCGCGGCCTCCATCATCTCAAGGAAGGCCGGGTCGTACTCGAGGTTCGGACCGCTGGGCGCGTCGTCCGAGAAGGAGCTGAACAGGGGCGAGAGGTCGAGACTCATTACAGACAGTGACGGAGCCCGATAGCGTAGCAACCTCTACGGCGACGGCACCTCAAACCCCTCCGAGCCCGTCAAAAGTCGCTCGCCGCGCCGATCACGTGCTGCAAGAGCCCGGACGAAGGCACCTCTCGGGCGAACGCCTCGTAGCCAGGTGCCGCGCGCCCTGCAGCCGACGGCACCCGTAGATCCAGCGCGGAGCGGGAGTGCTCTTCCGGCCAGAGCAGCTGCTCGACGTAGCGGGCTTCGAGCCTGTCATAGAGCAGGCGAATACTGCCCGAAGCCGATGCAAATACAGGCCATGCGACGATCGTCGGCTGCTTGCGTGCTTCCATCCAGCGCCCGACCAGCCGCAGCCAGAAGCCGACCTCTGCCGGCCAGCCCGCGTGCGGGATCATCGTGAGGTAGCGCGGCGGAGCCGGCGAACTTCCCAGCAAAGAAAGGTCGTGCAGCGACCGCGCGCGGCGGCCCGGATCGTGCCCCTCAGGCCATCTCCCGCACAACTCCTCCAGCGTGTGCGCCTGCAGGAACCCACGCAGCACGTCGTCGCTGCCGCCAGGATCCTGTCTCAGCGTCGCCGCACCGATCTGCTCCAGGAACACGTCAAGCGCCGGCAGATCCTGGCGCGCGCGTTCGACGAGACCGTAGAGCGCTTGCAGGTCTTCGATCCCGATCAGGGGCACGAGCTCGGGCGCAGGCAGCGGCGAATGCAGCTCCCAACCAGCAAGGAACGGGTAGACCCTCCCGACGGCGTCAACGCTCGGGAGCAGGAAGCCGCTCCAGCAGCGCTCAGGGTCGGACCACGCCAGAACTCGGAGCGGCTCGAACGAGCGCAGCCGCGACTCGAAGGCGCGGCCGGACTGCAGGTAGCCGTGCTCGATTCCCTGGAGGAGCCAGCGATCGAGCGCCAGGAGGCACGGACTCGTGTCGCTGTTGAGCCGCACGAAGTCCCCGAACAAAGGGAGCTTCCCCAAGCAGCAGATTGTCGCGGAGCCTGTCACTTGCGATCTGCCGCGAACAGGGATCCCGGGAGCGCGAGCTCGAAGAAGTCGGGGCTGAGCGACAACTTCGGCCCGACGACCGCGAACTCCACGGATGCCTCCAGGTCCTTCTTGTCCCCGTCCGAGTCCCTGTACTGGACCTGCCAGGTGACCAAGACCGTCTCCGACATCGGCTGCGGCCTGCCTCCACGGAGCAGCCTGAGCAGGCTCCACGCGCTGCCCGCCTCCCCGCTCTCGGGGACCGTCAACCTACCCACTTTGGTTTCGATGATGAGCTGCGCGCCCTTGCCGCCGATGCGCCATTGGCGCTCGGGGCCGCTGATCATCTCGTCGGTGCCGTCGCGCGTGCTAACCTCGGTCGGACCCTGCTCACTGTCGGAGATCCGCAGCGTCACGTCGCGGACAAGGCCGGACACCGACGGGAAGCCGTTGACCCGGAAGCGGAGCGCGGGCGGATCGTCACCGGCGAAACACCCTGTGCGGATGTCCTCGACGCGGCTCAGGAACATCTCGAAGTCGGCGGAGAGATCGAGCTTGCCGGCGACCGGCCACGCTTGCTGCGCTGCGCGCACGACCTCGCGCTCGCGAGCCAGCCGGCCCTCGCGCGCGAACAGGTCCTGGAACTCGGACAGCGAGACCTCGCCGACCTCCGCCGCGCGGAACGGGAACTTCTCGATCGCCACCCTGAGCTTAAGGCCGACCTCGGCCTCCCAGTGGTTCTTGATCGCGTCGCGCAGCTCACGCGCGACGGCCTCGGCGATCCCGTCCATCATGCTCATCAGCGAGGCCCGCACCGGCTGCACGATCTGGTCCTCGTTGAGCTCCGAGACGCCCTTCAGCTGATCCTTCATCAAGACGAGCTCCTGTTGGATCTCGACCTGTGCCTGGGTCCACTGCCCGCCGAAGGCCCTGAGCCAGTCCGGCGTGCCCGCCATCACCTGGCGCAGCAGGAAGTCACCGCTCGCCCTGTTGAGCACGAGCTGCTCCATGGGCTCCCGGAACTTCTCGATGACCTTGAGCGCCGCGACGTAGGCGTCCTTGACCGGGTCGCCCAGGATCTCTGCTCCCGGCAGCGCCCCGCAGGTCCGGAGATTGGCGAGCGCCTGGTTGAGTTGGCCGAGGTTCACCTCGTCCGAGAGGTCCTTGAGGGACTTCAGCACGCCGGGCAGCGACGCCGCGTCCTGCAGGCTCAAGCCGGCAAGCTGCTTCAGGTTCTGCTGCACCTGCAGGCGCCGGATCTCGTCCTCGTCGACTTCTGCCGGGCGGCCGGTCTGCTTCTCCAACTCCTCCTGGATCCTCGCTCGCGCCTGCTCGGGAGGCACCCCCTTGAGGTCTTGCTCCTCGATCGCACGCTTGATGATCTGGATGGGCGCGTTGCTCCGGTTCTGCAGCGCGACGGCGTCTCCGAGCAGCTGTCGATCGATGCTGAGCACGCCCCAGTTGGCCTCGTCGAACTCACGCGCCGCGAGGTAGGCGTTGAGGTGCCGAGCCTCCTGGGAGTCGCTCGACGTCTGCCGCGGCTTGCCGATCAGCGAGGTGTCCCACGTCCACAGGGTGCGCCCCGTCAACGCCGCCTGCAGCTCGCCCGGCAGCACCGGCTCGACGCTGCCGGCCTCGCCGAAGCTCGTCCCGAGCGCCTGGTAGACCGTGATCAGTTGCGCGTATTCGCGGAAGGCCTGTTCGTCGTCCGTCGCAGGGGCCTGGCTGTCCACGAAGCTCCGCAGGCGCTTGTGCGCGTAGTCGCGGATCGGCTCGAGGAATGCGCGCCTGACGCCGACCGCATAGTCGGCCATCGCGCTCGCGACCGCATCGCGGCCAGGAGCGAACGGCGCGAAGACATAGGCGTCCTGCAGCGCCATGTAGCGATCCCGCTTGTCGTTGAGCACGCGCGCCGCCTCGTCGCTCGGAGCGCCCGGTCGATCCAACGGAATGGCGATCTCCTCGCTCGCGACCGCCTCGAAGTCGGCGAGCAGGCCTCGGGTGTCACTCCAGCCGAGGAAGAACATCACCACGCCGAACACGGCCGCCGCGGCGGCCCCGTAGATGGTCGCAGCGCGCCCCAACTCCTGACGTCGGAGCGCTCCGGAGGAGCTGTGCGCGAGGTCCCGGTCTGCGTAGAGCACCTCGGAGAACATGTCGCGGAGGAAGTAGCTCTTCGACTCCGAGTCCATCATCGGCGTGGCCTGCGTCGAGGCGTCGAGCCCCAGCGCGGCCGACATCTGCCGCATGACGAAGTCGATCGGGGCTCCTTCCTGCGTCCCGCTGGTGAAGTAGACACCCCGCAGCTCCGAGGCGTCACTGAACGGGTTCGGCTCGGTCAGCTTGCCGACGAAGTCGCGTAGCGGCTGGACGGCGGAGCGGAGTTGCAGGGTCAGCGAGAGGATCTTCCGCTGCGTCTCCGAAGGCTGGTCGGGCACGAGGCGCCGCAGGCGCTCTTCGTCGAGCCGCCGACAGAGCAGGCCGACCTCCTCGTTGAAGCGCGCCACGGTCTTTCGGTCGTCGTCCGCGTCCTTGGTGAAGGTCGCCCCCCAGACCTGGGCCCGCTCGTCCTTGGACATCGTGCCGAAGCTCTCCACGAACCCGTCGAGGAGGTCGCACTTGGTGAAGACGAGGTACACCGGGAAGACGACCTCGAGCTCGCGCACAAGCTCGTCGATACGCTCCCGGATGGTCACCGCGTGCTTCTCGATACCCTCCGGATTCGCCTGCAGGATGTCGGTGATCGCGATCGCGACCACGACGCCGTTGATCGGCTTGCGCTTGCGCGACCGCTTGATCATGCCGAGGAAGGAGATCCACTCGTCGCGGTCCTCTGCCTGTGTCGTGTAGCGGCCGGCCGTGTCCAGCAGGATCGACTGGTCGGTGAACCACCAGTCACAGTTCCGGGTGCCGCCGAGACCGCGGATACCGCGACCCTGGCTCTGACCCTTCAGGAACGGGAAGTTCAGGCCCGACTCGGTGATCGCGGTCGTCTTGCCGCTGCCGGGCGGGCCGATGATGACGTACCAGGGGAACGCATACAGGGCCCCCTTGCCCAGCTTGCTCGACTGGAGCGACTCGAGAGCCTCGTCGAAGCGCTGCTGCAGCTCTTCCAGCTCGGACCTGCTCGAGGGCGGCAGCGCGTCCATCTGGACCTTGCCCTGCGCGCGGATCTCCTGCTCGATCGAGCGGGCCTGGGCGCGCGCCTTCATCGAGCGGATCACGACGAAGGCCACTACGGCGAGCACGACGGCGACGCACAACACGGTCGCGACCCCGGGCGTCAGCCACCCGAACCAGCTGCGCATGTAGGTGCGAAGCAGCGCGCTGCCGAAGTAGACAACGAGCACGGACACGAGCGTGCCGACGACCAAGGGGACCGGCGGACGCGTGATCATGCCAAGGAGCTTCTGCATCACCGCCCCTCCCTCGACTGCTTCAACTCTTGCAGCTCTTCAATGAAGCCCGACTCGGTGGCGTCGAGCCAGATCCGCAGGACGACGAAGACCAGCAGCAGGGCTCCAAGCGCGACCGACGCGCACACCCACGCAGGCACCCGCTTGACGATCTGCGCGACCCGCTCCTCGACCCGCCAGTTCGGTGACAACGGTTGAGCGCCCAACGCGGGCGTCAGCTCTGCGTGGATCCGCGAGCGGAGCTGGTGCACCTGCTCCGCACCCGCGACGCCTGCATACTTGCCGCGGAAGCCCATCCCGAGGACGAGCCCGTAGACCTCCAAGGCCTCACTACGCTGGCCGTCACTGCCGCGCAGCGCCTCCAGCTTGTTGAAGAACTCCTCGCCGGCCGTGAAGTCGTTGAAGTACTCCATTTGCAGCGGGCGCCCGGCCCACTCCTGCCGGATGCTCCACGGCGACGAGAGCACCACCTCGTCGATGTGTGCCGCCAGCGCGTAGCGCGAAGCATCGATGACAGCGGGCTCCTTTCCGGCCAACTGGGCAGAGGAGTCGAAGTTCGAGAAGAGCCGCCGAACGTCGGCGCGCAGCCCTTCGACGTCCGGCTCAGCACCGCCGCGGAGGTGGGCTGCGAATGCCGGGACGTCTGCCGCCAGCTCGGCGAGCCGCGTCTCGCGCGTCACGTCTGTTGCTTGGACCATCTTTTGCTCACTCCTTGAGCGCGACGAGCTCCAGCTGGACGCCTGCGATGTCCGGCGGGATGTGGAAGGCCAGCGAGTGGGACTGCACGATGGCGTCCCAGTGCTCGCCGGTCGGTTCTAGGCGGAAGTAGTTGGCCCCGGCGCGGGCCGGAACGTCCTCGGGAAGCACAGGCACGTAGGTCAAGCGCAGCCCCGGGACCATCTGCACCAGCAGCTGCTGCACACGGTCGATCGAGCTGATCTTGGCCTTCATCGGGAACTCCGCGACCAACCGCTCCTCGGGCAGCTGGGACGAGACGCCCAGGTAGAGCTGGGCCTGCGCCAACAGCGTCGAGTCGGGCAGCACGGCCTGATAGGCGGTCTCGGCGTTCTTGGTCAACGGGATCGGGATACAACGGTTGGGGATGACCGTCTCCAGCAGCCCTCGGAGCCGCTCCTCGACCGCATGGAACGTCTTCCCGAGGTCGGCGTGTTCGTAGGCGGGCAGGCTGCGTGGGTGCTCTCCGACAGCGAAAGAGCACATTCTGCCGCTGAGCGCGACCATCTGCAGGTAGAGCTCACGCGGGTGCTCCGAGGGATTCTGGAGAAGGTGCAGGAGCCCCGGCAGGCTCGAGTTGATCGCGTCCAACAACCAGAGATTCGCGGCGCCGGACATCCCGCTCGACTGTCGGCTGCGGCCGGCCAGCTCTTCGCTTCGCGCTGACAGCACGTCGACCGTGCGGCGAAGCGCGGCCATCATGACCTGGGACGCGGAGAGGCGCAGGCACGTCGGCACGAACGACGCCGAGATCCTGTAGCCACCGGTTGCTGTGCGCTCGACCTCTGCGACACGCATGCACTCGTAGTCATCGAGCACCTCTCCGTCGAAGACGATCCGGAGGTTGGGGACCGCGGTCGCGATGGGCCGCTCGACCCCCGGCCTCGCCTCGTCGATGACGCGCGTGATGCGACGCAGGAACGGCGTGGGGCGGTTGCCCTCCAGCCCCTCGTCGCTGATGGCTACGTTGCCGGACCGCAGCGTCGGCATGGCGACGTAGACGCCGAGCCGCTCGGCCTTGGCGTCGAAGGCGTCCGCGAACCGCCGCGACGGCGGCAACGGATCTGCCGAGGGGGCGTCGAAGAGGAAGCCGCTCGGCAGGACCCCTTCGACCCGCTTGAACGTGAACTCACCCGACTCCACGGCGTCCAGGTCGACCTCGATCGCCGAGAGCCCCCAGAAGAACGGCGAAGCCGTGGCTGCACGCCGCCGCATCTCCGCCTCCAGGAACCTGCCCCACTGCTGGAAGTGCTGCGGCACCAGCAGCATCCCCTCGTCCCAGATCACGCGGTCGCTGGTTGTCATGGCATCTCCGCAGGCACAGGGCCTAACGCTCCCTCGAGTTGAGCTTGTTGGCGCTGCCGGCGACCTCGACGAACACCTCTCGGTCCTCGGCCTCGGCCTTCGTCAACACGATGCGGTCGTGCGGCGGCTTGCAGTTGCGGAACATCGCGAGCACACCGATGTGCGTCACTTCGGGCGGGACCGCCTTCAGAATAGGGACGCCGTCGCCGGAGTTGGCGAGGAGGGTCTCGTTGGGCAACAGGTCCAGGTTGAGGACCGCCCCGTCGAGCTCCATTCCGTCGGCGGCGTTCTTGCTCCACAGTTGGGAGAACGGCGCCTTCTCGAAGGCGGTCCGCGCGGGCTCACCCTTCAAGCGATAGACGCGCACGTAGACGACGTTGCCTTCTCCGCTCTCGCTGCGGTTCTGTTCGTCGTCGCCACGCATGGCGAACTCGATGTCGACCATCGAGGAGCAGCCGGCGAGGACCAGGCAGGCGGTGAGGAACATCGTGGTCACGATCTTCATAGAGCTGTCCAACTAGTCAGCCGGCTTCCCGGCAGAGGACCGGGTCGTGCCCGGGCGGTCTGAGTCGAAGGAGTTCAGGTATCCCTGCCGGATGGCAGGAGAGATGATCTCATGGAACAGTTTGCTGTTCTCCTCGAAGAACTCACTGAAGATCTGGCGATACATGTCCCAGGCTCGCGCGCGCTTGTTCGTGAGCCACCCGGAGTTCTTGTTCGCGAGGTCTTCGATCGCAGCAGGCGAGATCCGCTCTGCGATCGAGGCGACGGCCTCCTTGACGCCCTCGAGGAGACCGAGTTGGTGCTTCGAGAAGTCCTGAATGGCGTTGGCGAGCTGATCGTAGACCTCGGCGCGATCGGATTGCGACGACCAGTCGAGCAGAGTACGGCCCAGGGAGTCCGCGGCCTGCCCCTTCAGCGGGTTGTTGGCGCGCTGGAGGATCAAGGTGACCTCCGCAGCGAACTGCCGCTGGAACTCTGCCCTGCCGTGCATGCTGCGGGCCAGCCAGTCGAGGGACTGACCCAGGAAGTCACGGATCCGCTCGACGAACTGCTCGATGTCTCGTTCCTGCTGCAGCGAAGATCCGACGAACTGCGTAGCCAGCGACTCGAGCCCCCGGAGGGCGGCCGCCGAGAGCACGCCCGCTGGCTGCGGTTCGCGCTGGACCTCCTCCATGGCCACGCAGATGCAGAATTCTCCGATGATGATCTGGCTGCCCGACGCGAGGCGCACTGGTGAGTGGGGTTTCAGCGCGGTGTCGTCTACGACCGTACCGTTGGTACTGCCGAGGTCCTCGACCCAGAGCTCGTCTCGCTCTACGAAGATCCGGCCGTGGGCCGAGCTGACTTCGCGCCGCTCGTCCGGGACGTGCAGCCGGTTGCTGCTCTTACCACGCCCGAAGCTCAGCGAGTCCACCTCGTCCACGATGAACGAGTCCTCGAGAAGCGGCGCATCGCTGCCTACACGACCGAGCAGGACTTGCACCCTCATGCGGTAGGCCTCGACTGCGAAGGCCCACTTGCGAGGCGCATGGCTACCGCTGAAGCGGCGAAGTCAAGGGGCATGTCGGGACTACAACGCAACGTGCACAACCTGTCAAATTCCACGGCGCAGATGCACACCGCACTCGCCGAGGGGCCACGTTACGAACCGGAGGGCGCGAAGGAGGCGCGTGGCTCCTCACCGCTGCTCGAAGGCGTCGATGACCTCGCGGAACGAGGCGGGCACCGGCTGCGGCTTGAAGTCGTCACCGATTGCGCAGTGCACCGTGTGGCCTTCTGCGACCAGGGTGTTGCTGCGACGGTTCCGGATGCGGAACTCGAAGCGGATGCTCGCGGAGCGGATCTCGGCGACGCGCACCTCGATCTTGAGCACGTCGTGCAGGCGGGACGGCGCGCGGAAGTCGAGGTGCGCCGAGACGACGACGTTGTCGAAGTCGCGGATCGGCCGGTTGCCCTCGGTCAGGCCGAGGTTCATCAGGTAGTCGACGCGGCCGACCTCGAGGTAGGTGAAGTAGTTGCCGTGGAAGACCACGCCCATCGCGTCGGTCTCCGGCAGGCGGACGCACACCTCGGTGCTGAAGTGGAACTCGGACTCACTGCTCACGGGTGCCGAGAGCATACCGCAGCGGCAGAGCGGCCAGAGAAGCTACGACAGCGCGTCTTCGACCAGCGTCTCGTCGAGCGTGCCGTGCGCCTCGAGCATGTCGGCGACGCGGCACACATGCTCCCACGCCACGTCGTTGAGCAGATCGAAGCGGACGTCGGCCAACCAGGTGCGCAGGGTCGAAGCGCGGTCGCTCGGCGGCACGACCAAGAGCGCCCGCTCGACCTCCTCCCAGTCCGCGCGCCAGGCCGTGAGCGCGTCGACCACGGTCGCCTCCCCGCGCCACCACGCCTCGGCGACCGGGCCGGCGAGCGCCACCATCGCCGAGCGGCGCGCGCGCTCCACCGGATCCACGCCGGTCCACTCGACAGCCGTCTGCCCCATCCACTCAGCGTCTTCGTGCTCGATGCTCGCGCCGACGACGCGGCCACCCAGCAGGTGCGCCATCAGCACGTGGCCCGCCTCGTGGTAGGAGGCCGTCGCGGGGTCGAGGTCATCGGGGTCGAACATTGCAGCACGCAAACGTAGCCACAACCGGCACCTGGGCGCGCACCCCTACGCGGCCACAGCAGAAAAGCGCCTCGGATCGTCCTACGTAGGCGAAAGGGCCTCGATCAGGAAAATCCTTGGCCTAGACTCTTCGCCCCCAACTACGACGCCCTCGTCGAGAACCCCTCCCCAGCAAAGGAACCCACACATGATGAAGTCCGTCCTCGCGTTCGCCTGCGCCGCCCTGATGACCTGCGGCCTGCACGCCCAAGTCTCCGGCAGCATCAACCGCGGCGCCGCCAAGGTCACCAACATGATCACTATGGGCGGCAACAAGCTCACGGTGAACTACACGGCCCTGCGCTTCGGCCAAGGCCAGTGGCAGAAGATCAAGGACGCCGCCGACCGCCACGAAGGCTTCAACAAGTTCGCCGCGCGCAGCCCGGTGGGCAGCGTCGAGACGTCGGTCGACCTGACGGCCGCCGGCCGCATGGTTCCGGCCGGCAAGTACTCGATGTACTTCACGGTCAGCGAGCGCGCCGGCTGGATGCTCAACCTGCAGCCGAAGGAAGGCGACGCGATCCGCTGGCGCATGGTGCTCTCGGACGCCCCGGCCGAGGCCAAGTGCCTCAAGATCGGCCTCGATCCGTCGGAAAAGGACGGCATGTGCTCGCTGCACATCGCGTTCGGCAAGCAGCACGTGATGGTGCCGGTCTCCGTCGCCGAGAAGAAGTAGCTGCACCGTCCAGGTCCCGCCGCGCCGCAGCGCGCGGCCGGCGGGCTGCGCGCATGATCGAGCTCGACCAGCCCGATTCGATCTGGAACCGCGCCGTGCGGGCGGAGGATCAAGGAGATCCGTTCTGCAGCCGCACCGAGTGGCAGCTCTCGTTCCACGAGACCTTCCCGCCGCGACGCCCGCTCCACGTCGCCACCCACGACCAGAGCGTGCTGGCGTTCGCCCTGCGCGACCACGGCGACGTCACGGTCTACGAGCCGATCGACTGCAACTGGCTGTTCGGCTCGCCGCTGCTGGGCCCCGACGCGGTGCCGATGCTCGCGGAGCTCTTGGCTTCGCACCCGGAGCGGCCCGCGATCGTGAGCGCGCTGCCAAGCGGCGGCGCCAGGCTCCACGAGCTCGTCCAGACGTTCGCAGGCCGATACGAGCTGCTCGTCGTGGCCGAAGAGACCGCGTGCACCGCGTCACTCGAGGGAGGCCTCGACGGCTACCTGTCGCGCCGCTCGGCGAAGTGGCGGCGCGGCATCCGCAGCGCCGCGCGGCGCGTCGCCAGAGCAGGCGTGACCTTCGAGCGGCACGCGCCGCGCTCGCCAGAAGAGGTCGACCCCGTCTACGAGCGCGTGCTCGCGGTCGAGGCCAGAAGCTGGAAGGGCATCGGCCGCTGCGGCATGGCCGAGCCGCCGTCCTGCCACTTCTACCGCGCGATGCTGCGTCGCATGGCCGCCTCGGGTGGCGGCCGCGTCGTCTTCGCCCGTCACGACGGCGAGGACATCGGCTTCGTGCTCGGCTGCGTCGGTAGCGGCGTCTACCGCGGCCAGCAGTTCAGCTTCGCGGAGCCGTGGCGGCGCGCGTCGCTGGGCAACGTGCTGCAGCTCGAGCAGCTCAGCTGGCTCTGCGAGGAGAGCGTCGCGCGCTACGACATGGGGCCGCTGATGGACTACAAGCCGCACTGGACCGAGAGCCGCCGGCCTTTTCTGGCGATCGCGCTGCGGCCGCGCTGAGGGCTCAGCCGCGCTTCTTGCCGGGCAGCTCGGCGGCAGGGATCTCGGCGTAAGGGCGCGGCCGCTG
>JBERSB010000585.1:0-4806 GCA_041236755.1 Luminiphilus sp.
GTCTGGCTGCCGAGCGGCCGCACCTCTCCTTCCTGGAGCACGCGCAGCAGCTTCTTCTGCAGGTCGAGCGCCATGTCGCCGATCTCGTCGAGGAACAGTACGCCGCCATCGGACGCCTCCAGCAGCCCTTTCTTGTTGCCCGTCGCGCCGGTGAACGCGCCCTTCACGTAGCCGAACAACTCGCTCTCGAGCAGCGACTCGGGCAGCGCCGCGCAGTTCTCGCTGACGAACCCCATCGTGCTCCGCCGGCTGTGCGCGTGGATCGCGCGCGCCACCAGCTCCTTGCCGGTGCCGCTGTCGCCCGTCACCAGCACCGGGTCGTCGGCCTCGATGTACTTGTCGAGCAGGCCGAACACGGCGCGCATCGCGCCGCCGTTGCCGACGATCTGCTTGTAGTCGTACTTGCCGCGCAGGCCGAGGCTCTGCGTGCTGAGCTCCTCCTTGATCTGCGAGAGCTCGCTGGTGGTCTCGAGGAGCTGCCCCTTGAGCGCGCCGTTGAGCTGGTCGACGCGGTCCAGCGCCGCCTGCAGCTCGAGCTGCTTGCGGCGCAGCTCCTCCATGGCGCGCGCGTTGACGATCGCCGTGCCCGCGTGGTCGCTGAGCGACATCAGCAGGGTCTTCTCGCGCTCCTGGAAAACCTGCTGCTGGAGACGGTTGTCGACGTAGAGCACGCCGCCCACCTCGCTGCGCGTGCGGATCGGGATGCACAGCACGCTGCGCAGCCGCAGGTCGGTCACCGACTGCAGGTCCCGGAACCGGTCGTCCTCCTGCGCGTTGGTGGTCAGCTCGGGCACACCGCTCGCCATCACCCGGTTGGCGATCGTGCGCGAGATCTTGAACTCGGGAGACAGCACCTCCTCCTGCGCGAAGTTCCGCGCGACCTCGACGGACGGGTCCTCGCCCGCGTCGCCTTCGGCCTCACCGGCCTTGAGGATCAAGAAGCCCCGCTCCGCGCCGCAGATCTGGATCGCCGCATCGACGATCTGCGTCAGCAGGCGCGCGAGGTCGCGCTCCTCGTTGAGCGCGCGCGCGATCTGCAGGAACGCGACGAGGTCCTGCGCGCCGCGGCTGTGCTCGCCACCGGGCCGCGTCTCGTCGACGGAGACGCTCTGGTCCTGCGGCTCGGCGAGCGTGATGTCGTAGCTGCCGACCGAGAATTCGTCCCCCACCGCGAGCGAGGCCCGCATGACCGGACGGCCGCGCAGCTTCGCTGGGTTCTGCGCGCCCGCGTCCACCAGCGCGAAGCCGCCGCCGACGCGCTCGACCCGACAGTGGATGCGGCTGATCAGCCGGTCGGGGAGGAACAGGTCGCAGTCGCGGGAGCGCCCGATCGTGACCACGTCCTTGTGGAACGCGTGGGTCTCGGACTTGTCGTCGTGGCAGACGACCAAGAGAAAGGGGCCTTCGGACATGGGCGGGCACGCAGAATAGTGCCGGGAGCCGCGGACGTAACTACTTCTCCTGTTGGAGGCAGCGGCGCCCACCGCCGGGCGCGCTCAGCGAGCCAGGGCGTCGACCAGGACCCGGGCCACCACCTCGTGGCCGACGCCGTTGAGGTGGCCGTCGCCGCTCGCGAACCACGGCGCGCGGCCCGCATCCATCGCCGCGACGATCGGCTCGAGGAGGTCGACGCGCGCGATGCTCGCGCGGTCGAGCGCCGCGTGCAGCTCGGCGCGGGCGCTCTGTTCCAGCGCCGCCAGCGAACGCAGCGGCGCGGCGCGCTCGGCGAGCTGCTCGACCGCACCGAAGCGCTCGTAGCAGAGTTCCTTGGTCGGCAGCGTGGCGACCAGCAGGCGCGCGCCGCGCGCCGCGCACGCAGCCGCCATCGCTTCGCAGCACCGCGCAGCGATCGCGAGGCCGTCGCCCGCAGCGCCGCCGACCCGATCGAGCGCAGGCCGCCGGTAGTCCGGGAGCAGGATCGTGGGCGCCGTCGCGTGCGCGAACGCGATCGCGCCCTGCTGCTGGTCCAAGGCGCCGCCGGAGAGGCGCGACTTGACGACGTCGGCGGCGGCGTCCAGCAAAGCGCTCGCGCCGAGCACCCCGTCGACGATCGCCATGGCCAGATTCGGCGCGCCGCGGCCGGCCTGGTCTTCGATGGCGCGCACGCCGTAGTCTCGCCCCTCCGTGCGGACGCCCGCGGCGCCGGGCAACCCCGCGTAGTCGACCGCGTCGACGAGGTCGTTGCCGAAGTAGACCGTCACCACGACGTCGGACGGTCCGAAGTCGAGGCCGCGCTGCACCAGCTCCAGGTACTGTACGGGGCCGTAGGAGCCGTTCGCCATCTGGTAGCAGCTCTGGCCGGTCGCGGCCTCGACGCGGCGGCAGAACGTCTGCTCGGCGTCGACCGCGAACCCCCACGTCTGCGAGTCGCCGACGAAGAGCACGTCCGCCCGCTGCGCGACGTCGGGATTGCGGAAGCCCGCGCCGTCCGTGCCCGCGGTGCCGGGCTCGGCCACGTGGCCCAGCCGCGGGTCCGGCAGCAGCACCATCGCAGTCGGCCGCGACGGCCCGAGCGCGCGGAAGGCCACCTCGGCGAGCAGCAGGCAGACGAGCAGCGGCACGCACGCGAAGCCCGCCCGGCGCCAGAACGCGCGCGCAGACGGCCCGAACAGCAGCAGCGTCAAGAGCGGCGCTGCGAGCGCCGCGCTCATCGTCCATGCCACGAGGCGGTAGCGGAACAGGCTGCCGGAGAGCCAGGCGTCCACCGCCAGCCACACAGCGGCCGCAGCCGCCACGCTCGCCACGGCGCCGACGGACCTCACGAAGCGAGACCCAGCAGCTCTTCGCCGGCAGCGGCGACCTCGTCGACGGTGATGTCCCGCATGCAACGCTGGTGGCCGAGCGGACAGACCTTGCGCTGGCACGGCGAGCACTCGAGCTCCTTGCGGATCAGCGCCGTGTGCTCCATGCAGTAGTCGGTGTAGTTGGGGTCGTTGGGTCCCATCATGCAGACGACCGGCAGGTCGAACGCGTTGGCCATGTGGCGCGGTCCGGTGTCGCCGGTGACCATCAGGCTCCCGCGCCGGATCAGCGCGCGCAGCGCGTTGAGCGGCAGCACCGGCGTCGTCATCGGCAGCGCTTCGCCTTCCTCCGCGATGCGCTCGCCGAGCGGGATCTCCTCGGGCCCCACCAACACGAGCGCGCGCATGCCGTGGCGGTCCTGGAAGTGGCGGCTGATCGCGGCGAAGCGCTCGGGCATCCAGAGCTTGCTGGCGCCGTAGTTCGCGCCGACGACCAGCAGCAGGAGCTTCTGGTCGCTGGGCACGCCGCGGCTCTCCAGGTGGCGGTCCACCCACGCCTCGTCCTCGTCGGTCACCGGCAGGTGAGGGTGCAGGCCGCCCGCGGGGATGCCGAGCTCGTCGAGCAGGTCGTGGTAGTACTGCGGCATCGGCGTGGCCCAGCGGCGCGGCCCCTCGCGCCGCTGCCACCACCGACGCCGGACCTCGGCGGCGCGGCCCAGGTTCATCAGGCCGGGCCGGCCCTGCCGGTAGCCCAGCCGGAGCGGCACGCGCGCCAGGAACGGGATCAGGCCGGTCACCGGGGAGTTCGGCAGCACGATCGCGAGGTCGAAACGTCGCCCCCGCATCTCGCAGACCTGCCGCCAGAGCCCGCCCTTCTTGGGCGTCTCGACGACCTCGTCGAAGTAGTCGCAGCCCTTGACCATCGGCTTGAGGAACGGGCGCATGCCGGCGGTGATGTGCGCGGTCGGGAACGCTGCCCGCACCCGCTCGAACGTCGCGGTCGCCATCACGAAGTCCCCGAGCCAGTTCGGCGCGCGGAGCCAGATGCGTTCGATCTTCGACAGGTCGAGGTCGCGGGTCACGGCGCCGATGTTGGAGCACAGGCGCGACGGGAGCAACAGCGACGGCGCGCGAGCCCGCCGCCGGCGGCCCTCGCGACGACCGCGGCCGGGCCGATTTGTGGCGCGTTCCGGGCTACGCGCGCCGGCGCTTGCTATCGTGCGGCCTTCGTCTCCACGTTTCCTGGCGCCACCCAGAACCAGCATGGCATCGCAAGCCACCCTTGACCGTCTCTGCGCCGAGTTCGACTCGCCGCCGGAGCACATCGCCGCGGCCGTCGAACTGCTCGAGCAGAACGCCTCGCCCGCCTACCTCGCCCGCTACCGCCGCGCCGCGCTCGGCAACCTCCCCGAGGAGCGTCTCGTCGCCGTCTCCGAGCGGCTCAACCTGCTCAACGAGCTGGAGCAGCGCAGGGCCACGATCCTCGAGCAGGCAACAGAGCGCGGCCGCAAGACCGAGGAGCTGGAGCGCACGATCGCGGCGACCGCCGACCAGGACCTGCTGGACGACTACTACCAGTCGATGCGCCCCAGGCGCCGCGGCATCGCGGTGCAGATGGAGGAGAAGGGCCTCGCCCCGCTCGCGCTCGCGATCCAGCACCGCCAGTTCGGCGACGCGGCGATCATGACGGTCCCGCAACGCGCCGAGCCGGCCGCAGAGCAGACGACCGAGCCGGCGGCGACGCCGACCGCGGAGGCCGAGCAGCCCGCTGCGAACGAACAACCTGGTGACGACGCCGCGAGCGACGGCAGCGACGCCGGCCAACAAGACGCCGCGTCCGAGGCACCGCAGACCGACTCCACGAGCGACGACCTTCCCGAGCAGCCTGCAGAGACGGAGGCCGTCGGCAGCGCTCCCGCCGACGCCGACGCTGCAGCAGCGAACGAAGCTGCAGCGGCGCCCGAAGCTGCGCCGGCGCAGCCCGATGAGGCTCCGCAAGAAGCCGCCGCGGACGCGTCCGGAGCCGCAGGCACAGACGCCGATGCGTCGACCGGCGAGACCGGGC
>JBERSB010000586.1:0-2021 GCA_041236755.1 Luminiphilus sp.
GCTGGATCGAAGAGGACACCGCGCTGCTCGAGCTGTTCTGGGGCCCGACCGCAGCCTTCAAGGACTTCGGCGCGCGGTTCCTCGCGGGCTGCCTCGTGCGGCTGCGGGATCCCGACTGTGAACAGACCGTGCTGGTGGCGACATCGGGCGACACCGGCGCGGCCGTCGCAGCGGCGTTCCACCGGCACCCCGGCTTCCGCGTCGCGGTCCTCTATCCCGACGGGCGGGTGTCACCGAGACAGGCGCACCAGCTCGGGGCGTTCGGCGACAACGTGCACACGTTCCGCGTCGAAGGCTCGTTCGACGACTGCCAGGCCATGGTCAAGGCGGCGTTCGCAGACGACGCGCTCAGCGCGCGGCACGGCCTGGTGTCGGCGAACAGCATCAGCCTCGGCCGCCTGCTGCCGCAGACGAGCTACTACGTGCACGCAGCGCTGACGGCTGAGGCCGAAGGCCGGCAAGCGCCCAACTTCGTGATCCCGACCGGCAACCTCGGCAACGCGCTCGCGTGCCTGCTCGCGCGCGAAGCCGGGCTGCCGATCGGCGACGTCGTGCTCGCCACCAACGCCAACCGCGTGCTGCCGGACTTCCTCGAGACCGGCCGCTACGAGCCGACCGCGAGCCTCGCGACGCTCGCCAACGCGATGGACGTCGGCGCGCCGAGCAACCTCGAGCGCCTTCGCGAGCGCTTCACCGCGCCCGCCGACGTCGTGCGCGCCGACTGGGTGGACGACGACACCATCCGCGCCACCATCCGCGACACCTTCGAGCGGACCGGCGAAGTCGTCTGTCCGCACACGGCCTGCGGGCTCGCCGTGCGCCAGCGGCTGCGGGAGCAGGGCGACGACCGGAGCTGGGTCGTCGCCGCGACCGCGCACGCCGCCAAGTTCGCCGAGGTGGTCGAGCCGCTGGTCGGCCACGCGCCCGACGTGCCTCCGCCGCTCGCTGCGCTCCTCGCACGACCGAGCCGCGCCGAGCCGCTCGGGGCCTCGCAGCAAGCCCTGCGCGACGCGCTGCAGCGAACCTGACGGCGCCGCCGGTCCGCGGCTGGCCCTTCGCCCGCGGTCGGGTAACGTCGGCGGGAGAGGCGTCGGAACCCCCGCGCCGCGCGCGACCAACATGAGCGACTCCGTATTCACCGGCTGCATGCCGGCTCTGATGACCCCCTGCACCGAACGCAGCGGCGAGCGCGCGCCGGACTTCGACGCGCTCGCCGAGAAGGGCAAGCAGCTCGTCGACGCCGGCATGAGCGGCGTCGTCTACTGCGGGTCGATGGGCGACTGGCCGCTGCTCACCGACGAGTGGCGCATGGAGGGCGTGTCGCGCCTGGTCCAGGCGGGCCTGCGCGTGATCGTCGGCACCGGCGCCGTCAACACGAAGACGGCCGTCGCGCACGCGCGCCACGCGGCCGAAGTCGGCGCCGCAGGCCTGATGGTGATCCCCCGCGTGCTGTCACGCGGCACGTCGGCGACGGCGCAGCGCGCCCACTTCGACGCGGTCCTCTCGGCAGCACCGGCGCTGCCCGCCGTCATCTACAACAGCCCCTACTACGGCTTCGAGACGCGCGCCGACCTGTTCTTCGCGCTGCGCGCGGAGCACGCGAACCTGGTCGGCTTCAAGGAGTTCGGCGGCGCTGCTTCTCTGACGTACGCGGCCGAGCACATCACCAGCGGCGACGACGCGCTGACCTTGATGGTCGGCGTCGACACGCAGGTCGTGCACGGCTTCGTCAACTGCGGAGCGACCGGCGCGATCACCGGCATAGGCAACGCGCTGCCGGGACCCGTACTGCAGCTCGTCGAGCTGTGCCAGCAAGCCCAGGGCGGAGACGTCGCGGCGCGGCGGCGCGCCGAGGAGCTCGGCGACGCGCTCATGGTGCTGTCGACCTTCGACGAGGGGCCGGACCTGGTGCTGCACTACAAGTACCTGCTCGAGCTGCTGGGCGACGAGCGCTACCGGCTGCACTTCAACGCCAGCGACGCGCTCAGCGAGAGCCAGCGCGCGTTCGCCAAGGCGCAGCT
>JBERSB010000587.1:0-8659 GCA_041236755.1 Luminiphilus sp.
AGGGGCTGTAGCCGGCGGCGCCGCACGCCGCCGCCAACGCGCACAGGGCGGTCGCGCCCCAGCGGCTAGCGCGCGCCATGCCCGCCGCCGCCCGGGGTCTCGACGATGACCACGTCGCCAGCCGCGAGGTCGAAGCTGACCTTGGCGGGCAGACGCGTGCGCGTCCCGCTGCGCTCGATGTAGAGCCGGCCGGGCTTGCCGCGGCTGCCGCCCGCCGCGCCGGGCGGGCCGCCTTCGTGGCGCTCGCCGAGGAACGCGCCCCGCATCGGCTGCAGGACCTCGACCTCCTTGACGAGACCGTCGCCGCCACGACGCGCGCCGCGTCCGCCGCTGCCGCGGCGCACCGACAGCGCCCGGACGCGCAGCGGCGCGCGCTGCTCGAGCTCTTCGATCGGCGTGTTGCGGGTGTTGGTCATGTGCGTCTGGATCGCCGACTGGCCGTCGGCGCCGGCCGTCGCGCCGGCGCCGCCTGGCAGCGTCTCGTAGCTCGCGAACTCCCCACCGTGTGCGGTGACGCCGCCGAACGTCAGGTTGCTCATGGTGCCCGCCGAGGCCGCCGGCACGCGCTCGGGGGCCGCCGCCGCGAGCGCCTGCAGCGCGACGTCGACGAGCCGCTGGCTGGTCTCGACGTTGCCGCCTGCGACCGGCGCGGGCGAACGCGGCTCGACGAGGCTGCCGGACCGCGTCACCAGCCGCAGCAGCCGGAACAGCCCCTGGTTGGTGGGCAGGCGACCCGGACAGAGGCAGCGCACCGCGTAGACGCACGCGGCCATCGAGATGCCGCGGTTCGCGTTGACGCCGCCTTGTGCCTGGTCGCACGTGCCGCTCCAGTCGAACTCGGCGCGGCCGCCCGCGAGCTTCAGGCGCAGCGCGATCCGCAGCGGACCGTTGCCGAGGCCGTCGCCGTCGAGCGCGTCCGCGGCGTAATAGGTGCCCCGCGGCAGGCCCCGGAGCATGGACCGACCGGCGCGCCCGCTGGAGGCCATCCGCGCCGCCGTCGTGCGGCGCACGGTCGCGAGCCCGTGCTCGGCGACGAGCGCCTGCAGCCGCCGGCCGAGCTGCGCGAGGCTCGCCTCCTGCGCCTCGAGGTCGACGAGCCGCTCGTCGGCGCCGCGCACGTTGCGCGCGAGCACGCGCAGCAGGTCCCGCTGGACGCGCCCGCGGCGGCGGAAGTGCACGGGCGGTAACACGAGGCCCTCGGCGAACAGGTCGCGCGCGATGCCCATCGACCCCGGGGTCGCGCCGCCGATGTCGGCGTGGTGCGCGCGGTTGACGACATACCACTCGGGCCGCTCGCCCCGTCCGGCGTAGACCGGCTGGACCATCGTGACGTCGGGGAGGTGCGTGCCGCCTTCGTAGGGGTCGTTGAGGATGGCGACGTCGCCGGGCGCGAGCTGCAGCGCCGCGCGGACCGCCTGCACGGCGTCGCCCGCGCTGCCCAGGTGCACCGGGATGTGCGCGGCCTGCGCGACGAGGTCGCCGTCCCGGTCGAACACGGCGACGGAGTAATCGGCGCGCTCGCGGATGTTCGGGCTGATCGCGCTGAGCCGAAGCCGCGCGCCCGCCTCTTCACAGTAGGCGCCGAGCAGGTGGTGGAAGACCTCCAGCTGCACGGGATCGATCGACGGACGCGCCACGCGCGCATCCTCACCGATCGCGCGGCCGGGCGCCAGTTCGCCCGTACGCAGCGCGGCCGCGCGCGCGGACCTCCGTCCTGCGCGCGCGGCCACACGGCTTCGTTCAGCTGCGGCTCAGTTGCCGCCGCCGCCGCCGCCGCCGCCGCCGCCGCCGCCGGCTCCGCGACGCTCACGGCCCTGGCTTCCGCGGCCTTCGCCGCCGCGGCCCTGGCGACCACCGCCGCCGGCACCGCCTTGCTCGCCGCCGCGGCCGCGACGACCGCCTTGCTCGCCACCGCCCCGGCGGCCACGTCCCATCGGGAAGGCCTCCTTGAGCGCGTTGAGGGCCTTGTCGGCGTCCTCCATCTTGCCGGCTTCGAGCGCCTTCTTCAGGTCGCCCGTCGCCTTGGTGAGCTTGTCGGCGACCTCGTCACCCATCATCTCACGCATGCGGTCGATCATGCCCTCGGCGCCGGCGACGCCTTCCTTGAGCTGCTCGAGCTCCTCCTTGGACATCTCGGAGACCTTGCTGTCGCCGCGCATGAGCTGCATCACGCCGCGCATGCCGCCGCCGCCGCCGCCGCCGCGGCCGCCGAAGCCGCCGCGGTCGCCGCGCTCACGGCCGCCGAAGCCACCGCGCTCGGGACGGTCCCCGCGTTCGGGGCGCTCCCCGCGCTCGGGACGCTCGGTCCTGGCAGCACCCACGCGCATGTCGCCGACCAGGTCCTTGTACTTGGCCAGGAACGCGTCGCGCTCCTTGCTCTTGCCCGTGCGGTCCAGCAGGCGGAACTGCTGCTTGGCTGCTTCCTGGGCGAGCTTGTGCTTGGGGGCCTTGTCGAGGAACTGCTGGTAGAGAGTCATGGCGCCCGCGAAGTCGCGCTGCCCCTTCTCCAGGTAGTAGGCCTTGTAGAAAACGGCCTCTACTTGCGAGGCTGGCTCCTGAGCCACCAGCGGGAGCGCCAGGGCCAGAAGCGTGGTAGCGATACGGATCTTCATCATGTCTCCTAGAACGGATGGTTGCGGACCTTCACAGCTGACCCGCAGGGGCAAGCCCTACGGTAGGTCACCATAACGTCGGGAACTCGCGCTCCCCACGTAAAGGAATGGTCCCAGGCGCCCCCGGCGGACCACTTGGAGCGCCTGCAGCACGCAGGGAACCGCCATGACGAGCCCAGATCCGCCGGCATCGCGCCCGAGCGAGCCTCCCACGAGCGCTCCCGTCGCGCCCCCCACAGCCTTCGCGCAGACCCCCGGATCCGACGGGCGTCCGGGGTCCGACGGGCGCGCGATCTCCGGCCACGGGCAGGCAGCGCCGTGGCGGATCCGCACCGCGCCGCCCCCGGTCTAGGAGCACGGCGCCGAGCCGTCCGGCGCTGCCCGGCTCCAGGCTCAGCGCGCGCCGGCCGCCAGCACGGCGTCACGGACCAGGTCGCCGAGCTCGCTGCAGCGGTGCTCGCCGGTCCGCAGGCTCCGGATCTCGCCGCGCTGCAGCAGGCCTGCGACCGTCGCCTCGAGCGACGCCTTGGCGTCGTGCTCGCCCAGGTGGTCGAGCATCAGCGCGACCGCGAGGATCGTCGCGACCGGGCTCGCGACGTCCTTGCCGGCGATGTCCGGCGCCGAGCCGTGGATGCCCTCGAACATCGAGACCTTGCCAGGATGGATGTTGCCCGACGCGGCGATGCCGATGCCGCCGACCAGCTCGGCGCCCAGGTCGGTGATGATGTCGCCGAACAGGTTGGTCGTGACGCCGACGTCGAAGCGCTCGGGGTCCTTGACCATGAACATGCACGCCGCGTCGATGTAGGCGTGGTCGGTGTCGATGTCGGGATACTCGGCCGCGACCTCCTTGAAGGTGCGGGTCCAGAGCTCCTGCGCGCGCACGGCGTTGGCCTTGTCGACCAGCGAGACCTTGGGCTTGCTGCGGCCGCCGGTCGGCCCGCGCTGCTTCGCCAGCTCGAACGCGTAGCGGATGATGCGCTCGGTGCCCTTGCGGGTGTAGAGCATCTGCTGAATCGAGATCTCGTCGGGCGTGCCCTTCTTGGTCGCGCCGTGGATGCCGGCGTAGGCGTCCTCGGTGTTCTCGCGGCAGAACATCATGTCGATGTGTTCGGGCCGCTTGCCCTTCAGCGGGCAGAGCGACTCGTGGTAGAGCTTGATCGGCCGCAGGTTGACGAACAGGTCGAGCTTGTGCCGTAGCCCGGCGATGATCGCGAACTCGAGCTTGCCGACCTCGATGCGCGGGTCCCCCACCGCGCCGAACAGCACCGCGTGCATGTCGCGCAGCCGGTCGAACGCAACGTCCGGCATCGTCTCGCCGGTCTTCAGGAAGTGCTCGGCGCCGTACGGCAGGTCCTCGCGCTTGGTCTGGAAGCCGTAGACCTGCTCGACCGCGCCGAGGACCTTGAGCGCCTCGTCGACGACTTCTCCGCCGATGCCGTCACCGCGGAGGACTGCGAGGTCGTAGACCGTGCTCATGTTGCTGTTCGCTCCCGTTTTGGGGTCTGGTGGCCGAGGAGGCGCCGCTGCAGGCGCGCGAAGCGGCGCGCCGCCCGCCCGACCGGCCGGGTTCCGGGGCGGAGGAGTATGGCGACGCACGCAGCCCGCGCAAAGCCGAATCGCAGCGCGAGGCGCGCGTCGTTAGACTGCAGGGCACCCATGATCCGACGCACGCTCCTGCTGTCCTTGTTCGTCCTCACGGCGGCCGCCGCGGCGCCCGCGCAGAGCGACGAGGCGAAGTTCAACCAGCGCCAGGCCAAGGCGCTCAACGCGTTCGCGAAGAAGGCGTTCGACAAGGGCTTCCCGCGCATCGCCAAGGTCGTCTGGCTCAAGACCATCAAGCTCTACGACGCGGACAACGAGGACGCCTGGACCGCGCTCGGCTACCTGAAGAACGGCAGCTCCTGGGTGCTCGACACCAAGCGGCCCTACCCGACCAAGGACACCGGCAAGGGCAGCGACGGCAAGCCGCTGCGCTCGCAGTATCGCGCGCTCGAGCAGAGCCTCGCCAAGCAGCACAAGGCGTTGGCGAAGAAGTATGCCGGCGCCGACCGCCTCGACCGGGCGACGCACCACTGGCAGATGGTGCTGCGCTGGGTCAAGGAGGACGCCGAGGCGTCGAAGGCGCTCGCGCACAAGGAGATCGCGGGGCTGTCGGGCACCGACCTCGAGCGCACGCTCTACGACCGCAGCAAGCTGATCGAGAAGGCCATCGAGGAGCAGTCACAGGTCGACTACGAGACCGAGGCCGTAGAAGGCGTGCCGTGCGAGCCGCTGAGCCGCGCGCAGGTGCCTTACGTCACCGTCAAGTCCGAGCACTTCGTGCTGCACGGCGACCAGGAGGACGAGCCCAACCTGCACGAGGCGCTCCTGTGGGCCGAGCGCACGCTGCGCATCTGCAAGGTCGCGTATCCGTGGGGCGCGCCCGACGGCAAGTGGCCGACGCAGTGGGCGTTCTTCCCCGCCAAGGAGACCTACCAGCAGGTGCTCAAGGCCAACCAGGTGCCCAACCTGGAGTGGCGCCTGGAGAACACGTCGACCTGCGGCATCGGCAACACGGTGGTCGCCGCGACCAGCGGCAAGCAGGTGCTGCTCGACGCCGCGGTGCGCAACGTCGCGCGGCCGTGCTCGGGGCTCTCGTCGGACGGCTTCAGCGAGGGCATCGGCCACACGTTCGTCGGCATGATCTTCAACAACAACCGGCTGTTCTCGGTCGACCTGAAGAAGCAGCAGGGCACGACCGCCAGCGAAGAGGACCGCGAGTTCCAGTCGCCCGACTTCGACGTCTGGAAGAACCTGAGCCTCGAGATGGCCTGGAAGAGCACCGGCGGCGTGCCGGCCAACGAGCTGCCGTTCGCCGACGCGTCCAACTTCACCAACGAGGAGCGCATCAAGGCGTGGTCGTTCTGCGACTACATGATGCGCCGCGACCCGCAGATGCTGCGCACGATGGACCAGATCGCGCAGGAGATGAAGTCCAAGCGCATGCGCCAGCCGCTCGAGTTCGAGAAGCGCTTCTCGGAGAAGCACGCAGACGTCACCATCCCCCAGCTCGACAAGGAGTGGGAGGACTTCTGGACCGAGGCGTCTCCGGTGCTGAAGTCGATCCGCAACAACACGCCGCCCGTCGACGCCATCAGCAAGGGTGTCGACAAGTGGCTCGATGCCCTCAACGACGCGCGCAAGGCCCGCAACCGCACCCCCGTCACGTGGTCGGCGGTGCTGTCGACCCGCTGCAAGGCCCACGCCGAGTACCTCAAGGACAACAAGGGCGAGCGCGGGCCTGCTGCCGAGCACACCGAGAAGGTCGACCTCGGCGGCAGCTACACCAACGGCCTGTTCGCGCAGATGGCCGTCGTCGAGACCGAGGGCAAGGCCAGCAAAGCGGACAAGATCATCGAGGGATGGATCAACAAGCCGGGCTACCGCGACGTGCTGATCAACCACCGGCTCTTGACGGTCGGGATGTACCTGGAAGGCGACATCCTGGTGATGAACACGACGAGCGGCCTGGGCGATCCCAAGGACCCGCAGTCGGGCTTCGACTGCTTCCCGCCGCGCAACGTGCAGACGACGATCTACGACCGCGAGGTGTCGGTCGCAGACCTAGGCCCCGAGGTCGAGGCGCTGCTGGCGCAGAACGGCCGCGCCGGCAAGAAGACGATCGGCTTCCCGCTGACGATGCACTTCGGCAGCAACGGCGGCATCGGCCTACGCGGCACGCTGAAGTGCCAGGTCGTCGACAAGGACGGCAAGCCGGTCGAGGGCGTGATGGCCTTCGACGACGGCGAGGTGCGCACGACGACGGCGCCGGGCATGGCGACGTTCTGGCCGCTGGACCCGCTGCCCAAGGGCCAGATCCAGTTCGTCTGGACGTGGTCCCGCAACGGCCAGGCGGGCAAGCTGAACGGCGGCTTCAACGTCAAGTAGCCGCGCCGGCCGCGGCGCGCGAGCGGGTCACCACAAGAGCCGCTTCGCGGTCACGTCGACGGCGCGCACGTCGTCGCCGCGCGCGACCCAGCAACGCCAGGTCACGCCGTCGTAGCTGCCGAGCTCGCGGTCGTTGAACCAGTCGCGCAGCTCGGTGACCGACGCGACCGGCTGCAGCAGCGGGCGGCCGTCCGCGCGCGCCTTGAGCTCGATCGCCAGCAGCAGGTCGCCTGTTCGCAGGTCGGCCTCCTGCTCGCCCCCGAAGACCCGCTCGACGCGGACGACCTGCTCGGGGATCACCTGGGGCACCGCGGTCGCGTCGCCGCTGAAGGCGCGGTGCATCGCGACCACGACGGCCTGGATCTGCTCGGGCGCCTCGCCGAAGCCGAAGTCACGGACCTGCAGGCCCGCCTGCCGGACCACCGACCAGACCTCGGGCCGCACCGGCGTGACCTGCAGCGACTGCGGCGCGCCTGCGCGCGTCACGTCGAGCTGCACCGGCAGGTCGGCTTGCTGCGCCAGCAGCGTGCGCGCGAAGCCGGGGCTCCAAGTCACGTCGACGCCGCCGAGCGCGCGCACGCGGTCGCCCGAGCGCACGCCCGCGCGCGCAGCGGGGCCGCGCGGGTCGACGTCCATGACCACGACCTCGCCTTCGTCGTCGAGCACGCGCATGCCGAGGTCTGGGCTGCGCAGCTTGTATGGCTGCATCAACAACCCCGTCAGCTGCCGACGCACGTGGTCGACCGCGATCGCGTAGCCGACGTTGTTGATGCTGCCGCCGCCGGCGCTGTTGATGCCGACCAGCCGGCCGCCCATGTCGAGCAGCGCGCCGCCGCTGTTGCCGCCGTTGATCGCGGCGTCGGTCTCGATCAGGTGCTCGAGCTTGGCCCAGCGCCCCTTGACCCGGATGCCCTGGCCCTTCGCCGAAACGACGCCGTAGGTGATCGTGTTGGAGCGGCCGTGCGGGTTGCCGATCGCGGCGACCGCCTCGCCGATCGCGAGCCGCTCGGAGCTGCCGAGCTCGACGGCCTGGACCTGCTCGCCGTCGTCGAGCGCGAGCTGCAGCAGCGACAGGTCGTCCTCGCGCGAGATGCTGAGCACCTCGACCTCGTACTCCTTGCCGCCGAACACGCGCGCGGTGATGCGGAACTCGCCGTTGGTCGCGCCGTCGGGGTAGGTGCCGGCGTCGACGACGTGCCAGTTGCTGACCGCGAGGCCCGATCGGTCGATGATGACCCCTGAGCCGAGGCTCATCGTCCGCCACACCGGATCCGGCGGAAACGGGTCCTCGGGGTCGATGTCGGCGACGTTCTTGGCGACGTAGATGTTGAGCATGGCGCTGCTCGACTGTGCGACCATGTCCGCGAGCGCCGCGCGCCGCAGCTGTTGCTGGGCGTCGGTGGCCGGCGTCGACGCCGCGATCGCGTCGCCGAACACCTCGCGGACGCGCCGGATCCCGACGAAGGTCGACAGGTTGGTCTCCTTGGTGGCGCCGTCGCCCCGCATCAGGAACGCCATCTCGATCGGGTCGACGCGGCCCGCGTCCGCGATCCCCACGACGCGGCCCGACGCGTCGATCACCGCGCCGCCGCCGTTCTGGTTGCCGAGGTTGGCGTCTGCCTGGATGCGGCCGCCCGCGCGTCCGCGCATCGCGGAGATCACGCCGGCGGTGACCACGACGCCGGCACCGGTCGGGTTGCCGACGGCGAACATGGCCTCGCCCAGGCGCACGTCGTCGTCCGCGCCCAGCTGCGCCGGCTTCAGCTGCACGCCGCTCGGCAGCGCGACCTGCAGCAACGCGAGGTTGGAGCCGCCGTCTGTCTCGAGGACTTCGGCGTCGTAGACGCGGTCGCCGACCTTGACGCGCGCGGCCCCGCCGCCGCAGAGGTGCGCGTTCGTCACCACCAGGCCGTCGGCCGTGGCGACCACGCCGGAGCCGAGCCCTGCGCGCCGCACTTCACACCCCGGATCCATGGGGCCGGGCTCCGGCCAGGCGCCCGATCCCGAGTAGACTCCGACGACCGAAGGCGCGACCGCGGCGACGGCGTCCGCCCAAGGATGGCGGCGGCTGCTCGTCTCAGCGAGCTCCAGCTCCTGGGCGAAGGACCTCTGCACGG
>JBERSB010000588.1:0-4887 GCA_041236755.1 Luminiphilus sp.
CGACACCAGGCCGCGCGTGCCCGGCCGGTCGCTGTAGGGCTCGAGCAGGGCCGCGCCCCGCGAGCCGAGAGCGCCGTCGGCGTCCGCCTTGACCCCTCGCACGATGACGAGGCCGTCGGGAGTCTGCCACGGGCCGCGCGCGATCAGCTCGCGCTCGGAGGGCGTGAGCATGACGTAGGTGCGCAGGAACCACTTGTTCTCGCGGTGCAGCTGCACGATCTGCTCGAGCACGCGCGCGCTGACCCCCATGTCGTGCACGCAGGTCAGGCCGTGGCGCAGGCACGCCTGCTGCGCGAACAGCAGGCGACGACGGATCTCGACCTCGTCCAGCGCGGGCTCGGGCACCGCCCCCATCGCCGCGTCGACCAGCACGCCCGTCGGGTCGCCCTGCGCGTCGAACAGGATCTCTCCGCCGCTCGGCGCCACGCTGCCGCGGCGCACCCGCGCGAGCTTGAGCGCCGCGGAGTTGGCGAGGCCCGCGTGGCCGTCGACGCGCGTCAGCCAGACCGGGTGGTCGGGGACCGCCTCGGACAGCGCGCGGTGGTGCGGCATGCGCGTGTCGTCCCAATCGTTCTGGTCCCACCCGCGGCCGACGATCCACGTGCCCGCGGGCTGTGCTGCGGCGGCCGCGCGCGCCTTCTCGACGACCTCGGCGTAGCTCGCGGTCCCGACCAGGTCGACCTCGACGAGCGCGCTGCCCAGCCCGAGCAGGTGCCCGTGCGCGTCCTGCAGGCCCGGCATCACAAACGCGCCGTCGGGCAGGTCGACCACGACGTGGCCCGGATGCCGCGCAGACGGCAGCTCCAACAGCTCGTACCGCGCCGAGACGTCCAGGCCGTCAGGCCACGGCTGGGCGCCGCTCCAGACGGTCCCACCGCTCAGGACGAGCTCTGACCAAGGGTGCGCCGGGCGCGGGACGGGGACCGGCTCCTGGGGGGCCAGGCCCCCCGCAGCGAGCGCAAGCACGGACGCGAGCAGCATCCGCACATGCTAGTGCAGCCGGCGCTACTGGCCCAGCCGCGCGCGCCCCGCGTTGGACGTCACCAGCCCGATCGGGTTGGCTGCGCCGTCGAGCACGACCCACTGATAGAACAGCTCGAGGCCCGCGAGCACCGGGTTGTTGGGCACCGGCACCGTGTGGCTCGCCGCGCCCGCGCTGTCGGTGATGGCGACGTCGGTCGCGTCGGGAGAGACCAGCAGATCGCAGCCCACCGTCGTCGGCAGCGGCACCGGTAGCGCGCCGCCGGACCACGTCTGGTCGGACGTGCCCTGGACGAGCACGGCGAACGTCACGCCCGGCCCTTCGGCGAGCGTCACGTCGAAGCTCGCGCCGAGCTGCGGCAGGCCGTTGTTGGCGAGCGCCGGCACCTTGTATTCGGGCGCGCACAGCACGCGGTACGACGGCCGCAGCACCTGCACGACCCACGGCGACGACGCGTTCGGGCGCGTGTAGGCGACGTTGAAGTTGCCGAACTGCACCTCGGAGAGGTAGACGTCGAGCGCCGAGGTGTCGACGCCGACGTAGTAGGAGCCCGACACCGCGACCGGCGGGTCGAAGCTCGCCGAGTAGAAGCCCGGCGCGCCGCCGATCGTCATCGTGGACGTCGCGATGGGTGCTGCCCCCGGCGTGGTGCCGGTGTAGATCCGCGCGGGCACCGTGACCTGGCCGCCGCCGACCGTGGCGCAGTAGAGCTGGAAGCTCTCGACCTGCTCGGGCACCGTCGCGGCGATCCGGAACACGTACTCGTCTGCGGTCGTGACGTTGGTCAAGGGCCCGCCGAGCGGGTTCCACTCGGCGCACGGCGGCGACGGGATCGCGACCGAACTCTCACAGCCGGCGCCGAACTCGGTGAAGAGCGCGAAGCCTGCCGCGGCGTCGAGGTCTCCGGACGCCGCCAGCGCGAAGCCGGACGGGCCGACGGGCACGGACGCTCCCTTGACCTCGACGGTCCAGGTGCCGGTGACGGGGACCGCCAGCGCGACCCGCTCGACGTTGTTCTTGAGGTCGTAGGCGCCGCCGGTGGCCGACCAGCCGCCCGAGAACCGATTGCCGCGGTAGACCGCGCCGTTGGGCGCGGTGACGGTCAGGTCGAGGTTGTTGACGACCGGGTTCGACGCGTTGACCGTGCCGGCGTAGTCGGTGAAGCAGAGCGTGATCTCGAACGGCCGCGTGCTGCTGAGCACGTCGATCGTGAACGTGCGCGCCTGGCCGGTCGTGACCCCGCCGAAGCGCCGCTGGTCGTGGATCCAGAGCTTGTCGCTGTCGCCCTGGAAGTAGAGCGAGTCGTCGAGCACGACGCGCCCCCACCCCTCGGTGTTGTTCGGGTAGCCGCCCACGCCGGTCATGTCGCGGCAGGTGTTGATCAGCACGGCCTTCATCAGCGCGTTCGTCGGCGTCAACGAGTTGCCAGGGGTGGCGACGCCCGTCGGGTGGTAGCCGTCGACGAAGTACTGGCGCACGAGCGCCGCGGCGCCGGTCGCGCCCGGGCACGCCATGCTGGTGCCGGTCAACGACGTGGTGCCGCACGAGGACGTGCTCGCAGACGTCAGGCTGCAGCCGGGCGTGAACAGGTCCGGCTTCTGCCGGCCGTCGGCCGTCGGCCCGACGCCACCGCCGCACTTGTTGTTGGCGCTGTTGCCGTTGGCGCCGTTGCCGACCGCGACGAGGTTCTTGGCGTTCTCGGGGTTGCGCAGCGTCGACAGGTTGGTCTCGGCGAAGAAGACGAGGTTGTCCTCGAAGTTCCACTGGAACAGGTCGATCGCGTTGCAATGCGAGTTGTAGGCAGTGGTGCTGTCGTTGCCCCAGGAGTTGGTGTGCAGCCGCGCCCCGACGCTGCTGTGCGTGGTGGCGCGCGAGTACCAGACGCTGGCGCCGTAGTTGCTGCTGTGCGCCATGCGCGCCATGTAGGCGATGCCGCGGTTGGCGGTGCTGCCCGTCACCGGCTGCGCGTCGCCCACGGCGGTGCCCGCGGTGTGCATACCGTGCGTGCTCGCGCCGCCGGAGCCGGAGACGTAGACCAGCTTGCGGTGCGACGGGCCGACCGCCACGCCGGGGTCGCTGAAGTAGCACGACGACGTGTTGAGCTTGCCGTCCATGTGCCCGATGACCTGCCCCTCGCCGTGCAGGCCCTGGTTCCAGATCGGCGTCTGGCCGCTCTGCCCGGACTGGACCGTCCAGACCATCTGGTTGTTGCGGGGCGTCACCACGCTCTCCGCCTCGACCCACTGCACGTCGCGGCAGCGCGCGAGCGCGACGAGGTCTTCCTGGGCGACCGTCGCCGTCAGCAGCCAACGCGTGTCGACGGCGTCCTGCGCGTCCACGGTGGCGCCGGCGGCCTCGAGCTGCTGGGCGATCGCGGCTGCGGGCACGCCGTCGACGCCGACGACCGTGACGCGACCCTGCAGCGGCGCGCGCAGCAGCGCCGGGTCGATGCGCCACGCGGGGTGCAGCGGCGACGACCAGAGCACCTCACCTGCCGAGGCAGCCGCCGCGACCTGCGCGCGGCTCCCGCGCACCACGAACGCGTGGTTGGGCACGTAGTCGAGCACGTCCAGCCCGCGCGCGCGCAGCGCGTCCTTCTGCGCCTCGGTCACCGGCCCTTCTAGCTGCACGACGTAGTAGTCGTCGCCGACGCCCGGGCGGCTCTGCAGCTCGGCCGGGATCGCCGGCACCGCGCCCGTCGTGTCGAAGTCGCCGTACTTCAGCGACAGCCAGCGCGGCAGCGCGGCGCGGCGGTTCGCCTCGGCGAACGTGATGGCCCCCTCCGTGGGGAGGACCTCCTGGGCGACGGCCGGGGCGATGAGCCCCAGCGCCGCGAGCACGGCGGATGTGTGGATGCGCATGGTCGGATCGAGGTGCGGAGTCCGTAGCACGCGCTGGGGCGCACGCGCGAGGCCGCCGAGAAGGATGACACCCCTACAGCGCGCGTCAAGCCGCGCCGACGCCCGGAGACCGAAGCGCCGGTGCCACGGCGCTCATTCCGGAAATTCGGCGCGACGCGATTTTGCCGGGTCGGACCCGCGCGCCTCGGGCCCACGGCCTTCGCCGGCTCAGGCCTCGGGCTCGCAGCGGATCTCGCTGTCCGCCGTGAAGATCGTGCGTCGCCGCGACCGCCCCGCGGGCACGGAGGCCCCCGGGAAGCACAGGCACTCCTCGAGCGCAGCGCCGGCGCCGATGGTCGAGCCCTGCATCACCACCGAACGCGTCAGCGTCGCGTCGGGCGCACGGTCGACGCCGTCCTCGACCCACTCCGTCAGGCCGTCTCGCTGCAAGAGCAGCAGGTTGAGGTCCAGCAGGTCCTTCGGGTAGCTGACGTTCATGTCCGCCTTGACGACCTCGGCCGCCGCGACGGGGTAGCCGTCGTCGAGGAAGATCTGGATCGAGTCGGTGATCTCGTACTCGTTGCGCAGCGCGGTCCGCGGCGTGCGCCGCACGGCGTCGAAGAACGACTGGTCGAACAGGTAGATGCCGCAGCCCTTGAGGTCGGTGCGCGGGAACCGCGGCTTCTCGACGACGCGCGTCACGAGGCCGTCGTCGCCCGCCATGACCGCGAAGTTGCGCTTCATCGCCTCGAGGTCGGGCTCGCGCTTGCAGGCGAGCACGCCACCGAGCCGCTCGTCGCGGAAGCGGCGCAGCATCTCGTCGAGGTTCTCGGTGACGAAGAAGATGTCGCCGAGGAAGAGGAAGAACGGCCGGTCGACGTGCGCCTCCAGCCGACCGACGGCGTGCGCGATGCCGAGCATCTCCTCCTGCTCGACGTAGCGGATCGAGACGCCCCACCGGCTGCCGTCGCCGAGCGCCCGCACGACCTCGTGGCCGAGGTGGCCGACGACGACCACGACCTTCTCGATGCCCATCGCCGCCATCATCTCGAGCTGGTAAGCCAT
>JBERSB010000589.1:0-2370 GCA_041236755.1 Luminiphilus sp.
CGCTGCACCGAGCTCGCTGCGAGCGTGCTCGAAGAGTCCGCCGAGGCAGACCTGCACGACTGGGCGACCGGCCGGTGCGAGGCCCGGCCTGACGACGAAGACGATCCGCGCAGCACGATGTGGCTGCGGCGCGCGCGGCTGCTGCAGCGCCTGCCGCAGCTGCTGAGCCGCCCCGACGAGGTCCCGACCACGCCGTCCGACCTGCTGGTGCGCACCGAGCAGGTCGCGCGCGTCCTGCGCAGGTTCCCGCGCAACGCCGCAGCGCTGCAGTGGCGGCGGGACCTGCTGGACCGGACGGCGACCCTCCTGCGCGACGCCGCCGAGCACGCACACAAGCTCGGGCGCCGCGAACATTTCGCCGATGCGATCCGCTGGCTGCGGGACCTCGAGGCGGTGACGTCCGCTCTGTGCGCCACGCCGTCCGGCCTCGCCCGCGTCGTGGCGATGGCGCCCGGACACGAGCCGAGCGCGCTCCACCGCAGCCCGCTCGAGTTCCTCGAGATGCTGCGGAAGAAGGTCCAGGCCGACGCCGACGAGCTCGCCGCGCGGGTCCGCGCGATCACCGACGCCGAGCGAGACCTCGACCTGCTGCTCGCCGAGCAACGCGTCGACGAGCTCGCCGAGGACTACGGCGGGACCTCACCTACGGTGGCCGAGCGGCGCGAGCTGCAGCACCGGCTCGTGTTCTACCTCGAGCGCATCGCGCGCGCCGGGACCAACGTCGCGCGCGTCGACGAGCTGATGCCGTCCGATCCGCTGCGCCGCGTGAAGGCCCTGGTCGACGCCGCGCGCGCGGCGCTCGGAGCGCGCGGCGACCGGGACCTGGGCAGCGGCTCCGTGGGCCTGCGCAGCCTGCAGGTGACGCTCTCGAACGTGCATCAGGAGTTCCCGCACCTCGCCTGCGTGCCACAGGCGCTGGACGGCCTGCAGCAGGTGCTCGTGCAGCTGACGGAGCAGGCTTGGGACCAGCTGGCGAGATCGGTCAAGCGTCTCCAGGTCGTGCCCGTACCCGTCCGGCCCTTGCAGCTGGCGCTGGGCCGCCTCGACACGCTGCGCCTGCTCGAGGCGTTCATCGACCTCCCCGACCGCGCGCGCGGCGACCTGCACGACGGCCTCGAGCGGCTCCGCCTCGGCCTCGAGCAGGCGCGCGCCACGCGCGACCGGCTCGCCGAGGACGCCGAGCAGGCGCTCGCGCGCGGCCACTGGACCACTGGCCTGTTCGAGATGGAGCGCGCGGTCGAGGGCCTGAACCCCGGCGACGACGGCGACGAGGTCGAGGCCGAACGCCTGCGCGAACGCCTGCACGCCGCGCGCCGCACCAAGGAGGAGCTCAACACGGCTGTGCGGCGTAACACCGAGCTCGCCGCGTCCTACGCCGCCCTCGAGGACGACGCCACGAGCACGACGGACGCGCGGCTGCGGGTCCTCCAGGAGCGACGCGACTGCCTGCTGTTCTTGGGTATGCACGTCCACAGCGAGCGCGGCGAGCTCTACCGGATGGACCTGCGCCAGGTCGAGACCGTGATCGCGCTCGAACAGGCCCAGGACGCCGAGCTGCGGCTCGACGCGCTCACCGATCCGCGCGAGCGCCTGCAGCTGGCGCGCGCGACGCTGGAGCTGCTCGGCGGCGGCGGGGCCGGGCATGGCGGCACAGGCCGCCCGGGACGCCTGCTGGGCCTGCAGCAGCACTGGCGCACCATCGCGCTGCGCTGCCAGCAGGCCGTGGACGAGCTGCAGGCCGCCGCACGCCGGCAGCGGCGCGAACAGCGACGGCTGGTGGTCGTGCTGGTGCTGCTCATCGTCGCGACGTCGGCGGCTGTCGGCTTCGCGGCCCAGCCCTGGCTGTTCGGCGACGACGCGCTGGCGAGCGGCAAGTAGCCGTCAGCGGAGGCCGTGGTCGTCGCCGCGCGGTGGCGTCGCGGGCACCAGGTCCAGCGCGAAGCGCGCGACGAGGTCGTGGGGCGAGCAGGGCCGACTGGTGCCGAAGCCGCAGATCGAGGCCAGGTAGCCGCACAGCGCCTCGGCCGTCACGCCCTCTCGACGCAGCGAGCGGAGCGACGTGTCCCCGTGGCGCTTGGCGAGCCGCCGGCCGTCTGCGCCCACCACCAGCGGCACGTGCACGAACCGCGGCGACGCGAGGCCAAGCGCGCGGTAGAGCAGGAGCTGCCTGGGCGTGCTGGGCAGCAGGTCGTCTGCGCGGAGCACCTCGGTGACGCCCTGCCCGGCGTCGTCGACGACGACCGCCAGCTGGTAGGCCGGGTCCCCCCCGCGCTTCTGCACGACGAAGTCGCCGGCGACCGCGCCCCGCTGCTCGCCGCAGAACCCGTCCGTGAACGGCACTTCGCCGACGTCGACCCGGAACCGCAGCGC
>JBERSB010000590.1:0-3283 GCA_041236755.1 Luminiphilus sp.
CGCAGCTGCTGTCGTCGTGTCGGCCTCGTCGAGCCGTCCGACGATCTCGGCGCGCAATAGCTGCCCCATGCGCCTCGGGTTGACGTCCTGGAGCTGCCGCTCCTCGAACTGCACGACCTGCTCGAGCTCGGCTGCGCGGCGCTGCTCGGCCTCGAGCGCGGCGTCGCGCTCGCCGAGAAGCTCCTCCGAGCGCGCCAGCGCGGCCTGCGCCGAAGCTTCGCTCTCGCGCGCCGCGGTCGCCTGGTCGCGCTCCTGCCGCGCGAGCTGCGCGTTCTCGCGCGCCAGCTCCTCGGAGCGGGCCAGTGCGGCCTTGGCGGCCTGCTCGCTGGCGCGCGCGGCGATCGCCTGGTTGCGCTCGTTCTCGGCGAGCTGCGCGTTCTCGAGCGCGAGCCACGAGACGATCGTCATCGCGGCCGCGGAGACCGCGAGCCCGGTCGACTTGGCGGGGTTCCGGCGCACCCAGTGGCGGGCCCGACGGAGCACGCCTGGCGGTCGGGTGCGGATCGGCTCGCCTGCGATGTAGCGGCGCAGGTCTTCGGCGAGCGCGGCGGCGCTGCCGAACCGGTCCTGTCGGCGCTTCTGCATCGCGTGCTGGCAGACGACCGCGAGGTCCTTGGGGCACTGCGAGCGGACCAGCGAGACCGGCGGCGGGTCCTCGTAGACGATCTGCTGCGCGAGCTGCGCAGTCGTGTCGCCGTCGAACGGGCGCCGCTGGGTGAGGAGTTCGTACATCAGCACGCCGAGGCTGAACACGTCGGTGCGATGGTCGAGCCCCATGCGCTTGGCCATGACCTGCTCGGGGGACATGTAGGCCCAGGTGCCCGCGAAGTCGCCCGTCACCGACAACGCAGCTTCGCTCGCGACCTTCGCCAGGCCGAAGTCCGTGATCTTCGGCGAGCCGTCCGCGGTGAGCAGCACGTTCGCCGGTTTCAGGTCGCGGTGGATGACGCCCGCTTCGTGGATCGCTTGCAGGCCTTCGGCGATCTCCGCGACGAGCTTGGCCACAAGGCGGTAGTAGTCGCGGGGCTCATGGTCGGAGCGCCGTGCTTCTTCGAGGAGGTCCCGGACGTTGCGGCCGCCCGGCGCGAGTTCCTGCGCGATCCACGAGACGCCCTGGTCCGTGCCGAACGCGTAGGTGGCGACAACGTACGGGTGCGAGAGCTTGCCGCCCGCCCGCGCCTCGCGGGTGAAGAACTCGAGCGCGCGCGCATTCACGCGCTCGGGGAGCACGACCTTCAGGGCGACGTCGCGTTCGAGCCCCGGGTCCCGCGCGCGCCAGACCTGCCCCATACCGCCCTGGGCGATCACCTCGACCAGCTCGTAGCGACCGAGCTGGACGCCGGGTCGAAGGTGCGACGTCGGCGCCGCGTCGCGATCGAACGCCGCATCGAGCAGCGCGTCCATCGACGACTCGTCGATCGGCGCGGTCTCGTTCACGTCGTTGTGCTCGTTGTCGTGGTTTGGCATGGATCGGGCGCTGGCCCGTTGGAAGGGGGGCAGATCAAGAACGGAACAGGTCGGAGAGGCGCCCGAGCTGCGCGTCCAGCTCGTCCCCCGTCGCTCCCGTGTGGGCGCCCAGGGCGGCCTTCAGGTGGGCGGCGAACTCGCGCCGGCCGCGTCGGTACTCGTTGTGGACCGAGGCGACGTCGTCGATACCCAAGCGCTGCGCGATGTCGCGGACAGGCAGGCCGTCGTCGTGACGCATGCGCAGCACCTGCTGACGGCGGACGGCGTCCGGGCCTGCAGTTCGCGCGGCCGCTTCGTGCGCGGCGGCGGCTTGTGCGAGGATCGCCTGGGCCCACGCGCGGTCGAACATGCGCGACAAGCCCTCGGCGTCTGCCGCCACCATGTGCACGTCCTGGTCCTCGTCGGCTGCTCGGTGGAACGAACGTGCGACCCGCTCCTCGTGCCGGCGGGCGACGTTTCGGACTACGCCGTAGAGCAGCGCGCGGAACTCGCCGCGATCGGCGTCGACGCGCTGCAGCACGCCGCTCGGTTTGAAGCACTCGACGAAGGCGTCCTGGACGGCGTCCTCGAGGTTGCGCAGGGCCGGCTGGCCGCGCCAGCGGTGCTGCAGGTAGCGCCGGATCGGCTGCTCGTAGCGCTCGGCGAACTGTGACCGGGCGCTGCTGTTGCCCGCTGCTGCCCCGTCCAGCAGCGACCAGGAAGTCGGCAGGTCCGGCTCGGTCATGGCCCTGAATGTAACTCTGCCGGCGGGACTTGGGGAGGTCGCGGCGGACCTCCCCGCGGCCGGCTGGCAGAAATCCCGAAGGCTCCTGACCGAAAAACGGGCCCCGTCCGAACCGGGTTCGGACGGCCGTGCAGGCCGTCGTCCGACCACACACCATCCAACACGACGAAATCGAGATCAGCCATGACCATCAACGCACGCAACAGCCAGCAAATCGCCGCGCTCCTCGTCTCGCTCGGGGTCGCCGCCGGCGCTCCTGCGCAGGCGCCCGCCTCGCCCTGTGGCGACGTCACCGCGGCCACGGTCGCGCCGGGAGGGATCAACAACAACGTCCTCCTGACCGAGTTCTACGTCGCCGACATCGACGGCGACGGCCTCGAGGACATCGCGCTCGGGGACTTCGGGCAGAACCTCGCCTGGCGGCGGAACGTGCAGGGCTCCGGCAGCTTCGCGAGCGCCGGGTTGCTCGCGAGCGGCGCGGTCCACGCTGCGGCCTTCGGTGACCTCGACGGCAACAGCACCACCGACCTCGTCTACCAGGACTACTACACGCACGCGTACCTGCGGCGGAACCTCGGCGGCGGCACGTTCGGTGCGCGAGAGCTGCTCTGGCAGAACACGTCTGCGGACGATCTGCTGCTCTCCGACCTCGACGGGGACGGCGACCGCGACCTCGTCTGGTGGGGGGGCGCCAACGAGTTCGGCGTCTGCATGAACCTCGGCGGCGGCAACTTCGCGCCGCGTCAGCCGCTCGGCCCCTACGCGCGGGACGTCGTCGCCGTGGACCTCGACGCGGACGGCGACCGGGAGCTGGTCGCCCGTTCGGGACTGGACCTGAACGTCTACTGGAACCTGACCGGCGCTGCCTGGTCTGCGTTGCCGCAGACGCTGATGACCGGCGTGCATTCCATCGCCTCGCTGGACCTGCAGGGAGACGGCTACCCCGAGATCTTCGTCGGCAAGGTCAACGGTGACGTCGTCGCGCTCCAGAACAGCCCTGCGGTGCCGCTCAGCAACCTGAGCCCGACACTGTTCGTGCACACGGACGTCAACAACACCGACCGATGGGCGGTGCTCGAGGTCGAGATCGGA
>JBERSB010000591.1:0-4183 GCA_041236755.1 Luminiphilus sp.
GCGGAGGCTTCAGAACCGCAGACCGAAGCCGAGCACGACGCCGCGCCAGTCAACCTCGAGGTCCTGCCCCGTGCTCGCGAGCTCCGCGTATTCGGCGTCCCAACTGCGCCAGGCCAACGTCACGTCGGCCGCGCTGCACGTCGGCACGCGCAGTCCGACCTCGAACTGCTGCGACACCGCCCCCTGGTCCATCATCTGGGCCGTCAGCCGGAGGTACGGCACGAACCAGTCCTGCACGCGCAGCTCGCCCTCGACCCCGACCATCGGCCCGGCGTAGCCCTCGCTGCCGCGGGCGAGCGGGTCGCCCGAGAGGTCGACGCGATCGAACCCGACCCCCACGAGGCCGTGCACCGCGGCCCGCCTGCCCGCGACCCCGACGCGGTAGAGCGCCGCACCCTGCAGGGCCTCGTAGCTCACGTCCGCGCTCCCGCCGCCGCCGGGGCCGACACCGCCGACGCGCATCGAGTCCGAGACGCCCGTGACAGAGACCTCGAACGCGTGGGAGAACGCCATCCGGCCCGCATCCTGCTCCGTTCCTTCTTCCTCGTCGAGGTCGAAGACCGCGCGCACGGTCGGGAACACCAGCCCTCGGTCGCTTCCTTCGAGGTCGGTCGACGCGCAAGCCGCCCCGAGCGCAGGGAGCAGGGCGACGAGGAACAAGCAGAGGTGGCGCGCGTACATGACGACTCCTGGCGAAGGAACGAAACGGTCCGGCGCACGCAGCAGACCGGCGGCGCGCGCCCGCGCATTCTGCCCGGATTCTCGGCTCCACCCACTGCGAAGACGCCGACGCCCAGAATTTGCTGTGAGGACTTCGCCGTCTCCACGTTGGGTTGATCATGACTACACTGCTCGTCGCGGCGCCCTGACGCCGCCGAGCACCCCACCGAGCCCGGCTCCGCCCCCGGCAACGGCGGTCTGTCCTCCACTGTGGCGGCCCTGCAACTGAGGTTTGTGATGTTCGATACCGAGACCCCCATCGCGACGCGCCGAATTCGCGCCGCCGCTGTCATGCTGGCCGCGCTGCTCCTGCCGATCAGCTTCGCCTGCGCGCAGACCACCAACGTGCGCGCCGTCGCCGAGCGCCTGGAGCGCGCGGTGAAGGCCGGTGAGATGACCAAGGCAGACATGAGCGCCGTGCTCCGTGTGCTCAAGCAGTCCGCGGGCAAGCGCCTGGGCAACGACCAGGCCCAGCCGCGACGGCAGGCGCCCGACGCCGAGAAGAAGCGCGTGGTGGAGCAGGTGCAGCGCCGCGTGCGCGCCGCCGTCGCCGCCGGCGAGATGACCCCGGAGCAGGCTCGCGCGGCCGCGCGTCAGCGCATCGCCGCCTTCGAGAAGAGCCGCAAGCAGGCCACCGATGACAAGCAGAGCGACCGCGCGCAGCAGTCGGACAAGGGGCCGCGCTGGCGCCGCCTGGAGCAGGCTGTCAAGGCCGGCAAGATGACCGAGGCCGAAGCCAAGAAGAAGTGGGCCGCCATGCAGAAAGAGATGGCCGCCAAGAAGAAGGCTGACGCCGGCGCGGGCATGGTCCGTCAGCGCCTCGAGCGCGCCGTCAAGAACGGCGACATCACCGAGGAGCAGGCCAAGCAGCGCTACATGGAGTGGGAGAAGCGCAGCGGCGGCAAGCGCGAGGCCGGCAAGGCGCGCGAGGCGTCCGGCAAGGAGCAGCTCGAGCGCATGCGCAAGCGCCTCGACGCCGCCGTCGAGCGCGGCGACATGACCAAGAAGGAGGCCAAGAAGAAGTGGGCCGAGCTGCGCAAGCAGATGGCCACGGACCAGAAGGCAGGCAAGCAGCGGGCGAAGCGCAAGCCGGCCCCCGCCACGAAGTCCAAGAAGCGCGACGGCGACCGCTGAGGACGCCGCCCGAGGCCGGGCGCGACGGTCCGCCTCGGGTAGATGTGCCGGTCGAGACACCTGCACCATGCGCGAGTTCGACTGGATCGCCGCCCCCCCACACGTCGTTCCACCAACCGGCGACCTCGCGCCCTGCCTGATCGCGGCGCGACCCGAGCGCCACGCGGACGGCGGTCGAGCGCGCACGGTCCCGCACCGACGACAGCCACGCAGAGCGAGGCATCGATGCGATCGGTCGACTGCGGCGCGGTCGCGGCCGTCAGCAACAGCGGCGCGTCCCCGCTGTTGCAGCGCGGCGCGCACAATCTGACGCGCAGCGCGGGGTGCCTCCTACGTACGGCCCATGCCATTGGACGTAGACGCCATGGCGAGACGCAGGAATCCAAACTTCAGCCCCTGCGCATGCGCCGTAAGGCCAAGTCCTACGGACTCATGCGAGGGTTGCGTTCTCGCGGCCTTCTCCTAATAACAGATCGATCACGCGACTCTGAGTCCGGGCCATCGCGCCTGCTCAGACGCACAACAAGGAAAACCAGCCGTCTCGCCCCGGCTCCTGCTCGCCAACGAATGATCCTCCTGCTCTCCATCGTGATGCGGGTCGTTGCGCTCGTCGTTTCGATCGCGCTGCTTCGACGAATCCGCGATTGGCGCATGGCGTTCCTCACGGCGATGCTCGCCCTGATGGCGACGCGACAGGCGCTCACGCTGAGCCGCCTCGTCAACGCAGGGAAGTGGTCACTGTCCCCCGACTCGATCTCCTTCGACGAACTGCCGGGCCTCCTCGTCAGCGTGTTGGCGGGCCTGGCGGTCGTGTTCCTCGGCAAGATGCTGCGCGAGCAGCGCGCGACCTTCGATGAGCTGCGGAGCAAAGAGGCGATGGTCCTGCAGGGGCAGAAGATGGACGCGCTCGGGCACCTCGCCGGCAGAACGGCCCACGACTTCAACAACTTGCTCACAATCATCATTGGGAACGCGGACTATGCCAAGAGCCAGCTGCCCGAGGGGCACGTAGCACAAGAGCCGCTCGCAGAGCTCGAACAAGCTGCGCATCGCGGCGCCGACCTCAGCAGGAAGATCCTCGCGTTCTCCCGCAAGCAGGTGGTCGAGCCGCGCGTGGTCGACGTCAACGAGATGCTCCTGGGCCTGGACGGCATGCTGCGACCTCTGCTCGGCAGTGATGTTGAATTCGTCGTGCTCGCAGCGGCGACGCGACCGCTCGTCCACGTCGACCCCGGCCAGCTCGAGACCGCCTTGGTCAACCTCGCTGTGAACGCGCGGGATGCAATGCCAGACGGGGGCAAGCTCACCATCACGACGGAGAACGAGCCCGAGTCCCCGATCACAGACGGGAATACACCGCAGAACTCCGGTCCCTCGGTAGTCATCACGGTCAGCGACACGGGAACAGGAATGACGCGGAGCGCTGTCGAGCAGGCGTTCGAACCCTTCTTCACGACCAAGCCTGAAGACCAGGGGACCGGGCTGGGCCTCTCCATCTGCCACGGAGTCTTCAAGCGCGCCGGCGGGTCCATCGAGATCGATTACAGCTCGCCAGAAGGCACCTCCTTTCGCGCTACTCTGCCCCAGTTGTCCGACGCGGAGCCTTGGTCGGACCAGCCCGCGACCCCGGCCGGAAGCGTCCGCGGCGACGAGCGGATCCTCGTCGTCGAAGACGAACACCAACTTCGAAAGCTGGAGACGCGCGCACTCCGTGCTCAAGGCTACCAGGTCTTAGAGGCCGCCAACGGCGCCGAAGCAATGCGCATTCTCGAGGGGTCAACGCCGCACATCGCCCTGGTCGTCACGGACGTCGTCATGCCGCTGATGGGCGGCATCGAGTTGGCGCAGAACTTGCGCAAACTGGACCCGGAGCTGCCGATCCTCTTCACATCTGGATACCTGCCCGAAGCGAACATGCCCAGCCTCGGGCGCATCGGTCGTACGAACTTCCTGCAGAAGCCGTACAACCCCAACGAGTTCGTCGCGAAGGTGCGCGAGATCCTCGACGTGAGGCAACCTGCCGACAGCGCCGCTTCGAAGACGTAGGTTGCGCGCGACGCCGATGTGCGGCGGGAGCATCGGCAGCCCGTAGTTCGCCACGGGCACGAGCCACGTCACAGCGCTGTTCGGCACGCCATCCGTCGCGCGATCCCGACCTGCCGCGCTGAGGCTGGGCGCAGCCGTCCTCCTCGGTTAGAGGTGCACGTCGAGAGACCTGCACCATGCCCGAGTTCTACTGGATCGCCGCCCCCCACACGCCGTTCACCGCGACCGGCGATCTCGCGCTCGACGTCGTCGGCCGACAGGCCGAGCACCTGCGGGCGGCCGG
>JBERSB010000592.1:0-8984 GCA_041236755.1 Luminiphilus sp.
CGATGGAGGCCGTGCTGGAGTCGGCGACGGCGGACCGCGACTTCCTCGGCGGCTTGGCGCGCAAGGCGATGGTGCTCTGCTTCGTCGTGGTCGGCGAAGAGGACGAGCGGCTCGACGCCTACCGGCGCCGGCTCGCGACCCTGCTCTACTGAGCGCGCTCCAGGCTGTGGCGCGCTCGAAGGGCTGCACCGATGCACCGATGCACCGATGCAGCGAGGGGGCGGGCGGCACAGCGCGCGCGCTACGTGGTCCGCGCCGGGTCCGCGCGGCCTGCCGGATCAGCCCTGCGGAGCTTCGCCGTGGGCGGCGACGTGCATGCGCACCAGCTCGGCGAGCGAGCCCGCCTGGGTCTTACGCATCACGTTCGCGCGGTGGACCTCGACGGTCTTGTGACTGAGGCCGAGGCTCGCGGCGACGGTCTTGTTGGCTGCGCCGCGCACGATCTGCTCCATGACCTGGCGCTCGCGGCGCGTCAGCGTCTCGAAGCGACGGCGGAGCTCGTCGTGGTCCTGATCCTGCTGGCGACGGCGTTGGTCCATGTCCACGGCGCGGCGGAGGACCTCGGCGATCTGCTGGACGTCGAACGGCTTCTCGACGAAGTCGATGCTGCCGAGCTTGAGGGCCTGCACGGCCTCGGAGACCCGCGCCATGCCGCTCATGAACACAACCGGCAGCTCGCAGCCGCGGTCGGTGACCTCCTGGAGAACCTCGATCCCCGAGCGGTCGGGCAGCATCAGGTCGATCACCAGACAACCGGCGCGCTCGCCGTCGAAGCTGTCGAGGAACGACGCGGCCGTGCTGTGGCAGTCGACCTCGAAGCCACAGAGCTGTCCGATGCGCTTGAAGAGCGCCTGGATCGCCGACTCGTCGTCGAGAACCCGGATCAGAGGAGCAGTGGCGCTCGAGAGGGCCGTGGAGCCCGTTGCGTTCGATTGAACCAGCATCTGTGTTGTTCTCCTGCCGGCGGTGCCTGGAAGCCGACGCCCATGTCATCGGAGTTTGTGGGGGGGGGACTTAAGGACTGTCGCGAGATCGTCCGTACGCAATCTGTCTATGTCTTGATCAGGGAAGGGTTTGCCCTGTTCAAAAAAAAAGCACTCCGGCCCCTGTCAGGGGGCCTTCTGGTCTCCCGCGACGGGAGTTCGTATGGTCTTCGGCCCTCCTGTGAGCCTCCCCCGCGTCGCGATCGTCGGCCGACCCAACGTCGGCAAGTCCAGCCTGATGAACCGATTGGCGGGCCGGCGCGTGTCCATCGTGGAGCCGACGGCGGGCGTGACCCGGGACCGGATCAGCGTGGTCGTCCGCCAGGAGGGCCGCGCCTTCGAGCTGGTCGACACGGGCGGCCTCGGCCTCGTCGACGAGGCGCTGCTCAAGGGGCACATCGAGGAGCAGATCCAGATCGCGCTGGAGACCGCGGACCTGATCCTGTTCGTCGTGGACGGCAAGGAGGGGCGGGTCCCGAGCGACGACATGGTCGCGCGCAAGCTCCGCACGCTCGGCAAGAAGGCGCTGCTGGTCGTCAACAAGGTGGAGTCCCACTACGACGAGCTGTCCTCACCGGAGTGGCTGCGGATCGGCTTCGGCGACCCGCTTGTCATCAGCGCCAAGGAGGGCTTCGGCATCCACGACCTGCTCGAGCGCGTCGCGGCCGAGATCCCCGACGTGGTCGACCCGTCGGCGGACGAAGTGGACGAGGAGACGCTGCGGTTCGCGATCGTCGGCAAGCGCAACTCGGGCAAGTCCACGTTGCTCAACCGCCTCGCCGAGGAGGAGCGCGTCATCGTCAGCGACGTGCCCGGTACGACCCGGGACGCCGTCGACATCGAGTTCGAGCACGGCGGCAAGCGGCTGCTGGCCATCGACACCGCCGGCGTGCGCAAGAAGAAGAGCGTCGAGCACGCGATCGAGATCTTCGCGCACTCCCGCGGCAACGAGAGCATCCGGCGGGCGCACGTCTGCGTGCACATGTTCGACGTGCGCGAGAAGATCAGCCAGGTCGACAAGAACCTCGCGGCCTACTGCGTCGAGCACCACAAGCCCGTCATCCTGGTCGGCAACAAGGTCGACCTCGCGCCGTCCGAGGGCCCCAACGCCTTCGACATCGAGAAGTGGGACAAGTACATCAAGCAGCAGCTGCCCGGCCTCGACCACGCGCCGGTCGTCTTCGTCTCGGCGCTCGAGGGCACCAACGTCGACGGCATGCTGGACCTCTTGTTCGACCTGCGTGAGCAGACCGCCCGCAACGTACCGACTGCGCGCCTCAACCAGGAACTCCAGGCGGCCCGGGAGCAGCTGCTGCCGTCGGGCGGCAACATCCCGAAGCTCTTCTACGGCACCCAGGTCGGCACCGAGCCGCTCTCGATCGTGGTGTTCGTCAACGACCCGCGGCTGTTCAAGGACCAGTACCGCCGCTACCTCGAACAGCGGCTGCGGGTGGCGTTCGACTGCGAAGAGGTGCCGATCCGCATCATCTTCAAGAAGCGCGACAAGGTCGTGCTCAGCGACCGCGACTGAGCAGCGCCCGCGCCGGTCAGCGCCGCCAGAAGTTGGGCGAGAACAGCGCCAGCACCGTCAGGAGCTCAAGGCGTCCGAGCACCATCTGCACGGTCATCACCAGCTTGGTCCAGCCCTGCAGGTCGCCGTAGCCGCCGAACGGGCCGATGTTGGGCGTCGCCGCCAGCGTGCCGGCTGCCTCGCCGGCGAGCACAGCCTGCTGCGCGACCGAGGGGTCGACGAGGGTCAGCGCCGGACCGCACGAGCCGACCATGCTGGCGCTCGCCGCGAGCGCTGCGACGAAGTTCAGGCGCTCGTCGAAGCTGATCACCACCGCGCCGGTCATCACGGTCACGCCCCAGAGCAGCACGATCGCAAGGATGGAGGAGATCACCGCGGCGGGCAGGACCTCGTTGTCGAGCTTGATGCGCTCGACGGCCTTGGGCCGCACGAAGGTGCGCAGCGTGTAGCCGAGCAGCCGCACGATCACCAGCAGCCGGACCTGCTTGAAGCCGCCGGCGGTCGAGCCGCTGCAGCCGCCGACGAACATCGCCGCGAACAGGCAGATCGTCGCCGTCGCCGGCCAGCCCTGGAAGTCGCTGGTGGCGTAGCCGGTCGAGGTCAGCACGCTGATGCCGTTGAAGGCCGCGAGCCGCAGGGCTTCGTCCAGCGAGAATCCCATACGATGCAGCGAGACGGTCAGCAGCGTGACCATCGCCGCGGCCGAGACCGTGTAGAACTTGGACTCCGCCGAACGCACTACGGCGGCGATGCACCGCACGCCGGTGCGCACGTGCATCGCCGCGACCGCGAGGCTCGAGCCCGCGACGAACATGAAGACGATCAGCACGGCCTCGCCGGCGACGCTGTCGAACTCGCCGACGTGTGCCTTGGTCGAGAAGCCGCCCGTGGCCATGGTCGTGAACGCGTGGCACATCGCGTCGAACCAGCCGAAGCCGCCGACCGTCACCAGCAGCAGCATGCACAGCGCGGTCAGGCCGGCGTAGATGGTGCCGACCGCGCGGGCCTTGGCGCGGGCGCGCGGCTGGTAGGACTCGGTCGCGACGCCGATCGACTCGGACGACAGCAGGTTCTTGGCGCTGACCCCGACGGCCGGCAGCAGCGCTACGAACAGCAGCACGATGCCCGCGCCGCCGATCCACTGCAGCATCGCGCGCCACAGGAGCAGGCTCGGCGGGATCGCCTCGATCTCGGGGTTGCCGCCGCTGCCGAGCGAGGTCGCCCCACAGGTCGTCAGGCCGCTGACCGCCTCGAAGTAGGCGTCGACCGGCGAGAGCAGCCCCGACACCCAGAACGGGACGGCGCCGATCGCGCCCGCGAGGAACCACGAGAGGCCCGCGACGGCGATGGTCTCGCGCCGGAAGATCTGCGACCGGTCGCGTCGCCCCACCAGCCACAGCAGCCCGGAGACGACGAGGCCGACCGCGATGCTGGTCGCGAACCCCGCGAACGGCGCCAGCTCGCTGCGGTCGTCCTCGTTCAGCGCGGAGATCAGCGCGGGCATTTGCGCCAGCGAGAAAAGGCCGGCGAAGCCCGCCATCAGGCGAGCGACCTGGTGGAGGTTCATTTCGGGTAGGGGAGGCTGCCTTGTTGTAGCGGCGCTGCCCGCCGAGCGCTCGCCTCGACGTGTCCAGCAGCTGAGCGATTGGGTGAAGTTCGGCCCATCCGCGGAGCGTTGCCCGCCGAACGCGCCGAGGCTCGTTCTGAGATCGCCGCAGAACCCCCCGAAAGGACCTCGTCTTCGGGTCTTCCGAGCACCGAATACAGCCCAGCGGAAGCGCGCTCCGCCCAGGCCTTGACGTCGGTGCTATAGTTCTCTGGCCCGGCCCACGGGCACCTCGCCGCCATGAAGGTCACCCTGATCCACCCGCCGGTCTACATCAACAAGAACGGCCTCACTGCGCTGCGACCGAGCCTTCCGCTCGGCCTCGCGTACATCGCGGCCGTGCTGCGGGACGACAAGCACGAGATCTCGGTGATCGACGCGCTCGGCGAGGCGCCCGAGAAGATGGTCGCCGACGGCGACATCTGGCGCCTCGGCCTTACGCCCGAGGAGATCATTGCGCGCGTGCCCGCCGACACGAAGGTGATCGGCGTGACCAGCATGTGGAGCTACAGCTGGCCGATCGTGCGCGAGCTGCTGCAGGAGCTGCGCAAGGCGTTCCCCGAGGCCACGATCGTCTGCGGTGGTGAGCACTTCACCGCGGTGCCGGAGCTCTCGATGGAGCAGGCGCCGATCGACTTCCTGGTGCTCGGCGAGGGCGAAGAGACGGCCGTCGCGCTGTTCCGGGCGCTCGAGCTGGAGCTCGACCACGAGGTGATCCCCGGGATCATGTTCCGCCGGGCCGACGGCACGCTGCAGAAGAACGACCGCCGCGACCGCATCAAGAACGTCGACGAGATCCCGTGGCCTGCGTGGGAGTTCTTCGACGTCGAGGCCTACTCGTCCAACCGCCTCGTCAGCGGCATCTACTACGGCAAGACGGTGCCGATCCTGGCGACGCGCGGCTGCCCGTACCAGTGCACCTACTGCAGCTCGCCGAACATGTGGACGACGCGCTGGTACGCGCGCTCGCCCAAGGACGTGCTCGACGAAATCGAGCACTACCACAACAAGTACGGCGCGACCAACTTCCCGTTCCAGGACCTGACCGCGATCCTCAAGCGCGACTGGGTGGTCGACTTCTGCAAGGAGGTCGAGAGCCGTGGACTCGACATCAGCTGGCAGCTGCCCGCGGGCACGCGCAGCGAGGTCATCGACGAAGAGGTGGCGCGGCTGCTCGTCCGCAGCGGCTGCAAGTCGCTCAACTTCGCGCCGGAGTCGGGCAGCGAGCGCACCCGTAAGCACATGAAGAAGATGCTCTCCGACGAGAAGCTCTTCCGCGCGGTGCGGGCTTCGGTGAAGGCCGGCCTGAACGTCGGCGCGTTCTTCGTGCTCGCCTATCCGACCGACGAGGCGGAGGACATGGCCGCGACCGTGAAGCTGGCGGCCAAGCTCGGCAAGGCGGGCATCGACGACGTCTCGGCCGGCTTCTTCTTCCCGCTGCCCAACACCGAGATCACGCGCCAGCTCGAGAAGGAGGGCAAGGTCGTCTACGACGACGCCTTCCTGAAGCTGCCGATCTACGTGCACAACACGTCCCTAAGCGAGGACCGGAAGTACAACGACAACTTCTCGGCGCGCGAGCTGACGCGATGGAAGTACAAGGTCGTGCGCGCCTTCTACACCCGCAGCCTCCTGCTGCGTCCTCAGCGCTGGGTGCGGATCTTCTGGAACTTCCTCCGCGGCAAGGAGACCTCCAAGATGGAGTCCTTCCTCCAAGAGACGATGCGCAAGTTCAAGCTGCGACGCGGCCCGCAGCAGAAGCCGACGCCGCCGCCGAAGCCGACCACGCAGGTGGTCACCGGCAGCGCTGCCGTCAAGCGCTAGCCGCGGCGCAGCAACGCGTCGATCTGCGCCAGCTGCTGTTGCGCGACCCGGTCTGCGCCGAACGTCACGTCGGCCCACGCGCGCGCCTTGTGGCCGGCAGCGAGCGCCCACTCGGGCTCTGCCAGCAACCGCGCGGCCGCGGCGGCGAGCCCCTCGGCGTCGTCCCGAACGGTGCAGGCGGGCTCGGGCGCGCGGCAGCCGCGCGCGCCGAGCGCGTTGGTGACCACAGGGAGGCCGTGGAGCAGCGCGGTGGCGTTCTTGACCCGGAAGCCGCCACCCGACCACAGCGGCGAGAGCAGCAGGCGCGCGCCGCCGAGCAGGGCCGAGAGGTCCTCGACGAAGCCGAGGATCTCGACGCCGGGGCGGGCCGCGAGGTCTCGGACGGGATCGTCGTGGGGGCCTGCGAGCTGGAGGCGCGCCTCGGGCTGCAGCGCGCGCACGCGCGGCCAGACGTCGTCGGCGAGCCGGCGCGCGGCCTCGACGTTGGGCCGGTGCAGGTAGTTGCCCAAGAACAGCGCGACCGGCGGCGCTGCGCCCGGTTCGGAGCGCGAGCCCGCCTGCGGCAGCGCGGCCGGCCGCACGGTCACATCGCGGCCCAGCGTCGCCTGGAGCTGCTGCGCGTCCTCCTCAGTCACCGCCTGCAGCCGGTCGGCCAGCGGGTAGTGGCGGGCGACGTAGCGGCGCCAGAGCCGCGCGTCGCGGCGGTCCGCCGCTGTGCCGAGGCCGGTGGCTGCGCTGCCCGGGTGTCCTGCTTCGTGGTCGGTGAAGATCGTCGGCAGCCCGTCGAGCAGCGGCAGGTAGTGCGCCATCTGCGCCATCTCGACCAGCGCGACGTCGGGCGCGAACTCGGCGCGCGCGCGTGCGATCACTCCGGCCATCGCCGCGTGGTAGTGCTTGGCGGCGAGCAGCGGGAGATCGCGCCACCGCCACAGCATCTTGAGCGAGTGACCCAGGCCACTCGGGCTGCCTTCGTACGGTGCTCCGTCTCTGTAGGACCACGGGACGGCGGTCTGGGCCCCCTCTCCGGGGTGGCGCAGGTGCACCAGCCCCAGCTCGGCGTGCGCCGCCAGCTCCTCACACAGCGCGCCCACGTAGCTGCCACCCCCGTGGCTGGCACCAGGGTCTGGTAGAAACGGCGTCAAGAGGAGGATGCGCAAGAGCGTCAGCAGTGGGGTAAATCTTTGTGATCGTTGTGTTTGAACACTCTTGACAGCAGCAGGTCGGACCAAGCCGAGACAGCGCCATAGTGGCAGTGGCAGGATGCCCCAAACTCTGCCATAATCACCGCCCGAACGGTTCGCGCGACCGCGCTCCGGCCGGTCGACCACTAGCTATCGGTCGTATCATCGGTTGCGATATCGGTCGTGCGTAAGATTGTCCAGCGGCATGAATGACACGGTAAAGGCGATCGTAGCGCTCCTCGAAGAGGGCAAGCCCGAGCTGCAAGTAGCTGCGGCGCAAGTCCTTGGCGAGTTGAAGCCGCGGGACGCGGCGGCCATCGAGGCGCTCGGGGACGGTCCGGAGCGTTCGCCGGTGCTCGGCCGCTTCTGCTTGGACGCGCTCGCGAAGATCGCGAGCCCCGCGGCTCGGGCCAAGCTCGCCGAGGCCGTTGTGCAGCATGACGTGCTCTCGGACCACGCCGTGCAGCTGCTCGGCGACGTTGGCGCGCCCGCGCACGGCGTGCTCGCGAAGACCTACTCGCAGGCGATCGGCGAGCAGCGCACGCGCATCCTGACGGTGCTCGCGCGCGAGCTCGGGCCGGACTCGCTCGAGGTGTTCGCCGCCGCGCTCTTGACCCCCGATCTCAGCGCGGGAGCGGCCGACCTGCTGGAGGGAGCGCGCGCCCAGTTCTCGCCGACGGTCGGCAAGACGCTGCGACAGCAGGTGCTCGCGAAGATGGGCGAAGAGGTCGCGCCCGAGGCGCTCGCCAAGATCCTCGACGTGCTCGCGGCCATCGACGCGAACGGCTCGAAGGCTCTGTTCGTCAAGTACATCGAGCCCGGGTCGCCGGCTGCGGTGCGCGCCGCAGCGTTCCGCGCCCTGCGCGGGGTCAAGCTCACCGCCAACCAGGTCAAGGCGATGATGGCGAGCCTGGAGGACAAGGACCAGAAGGACGTGCACGACGCCATCCGCGACGTGCTGGTCGAGGTGCCGGAGCTCCCGGCGGGGCTCGCGCCGAGCCTCAAGCGCCTGCTGGCATCCCGGCAGCCCGAGCAGCGGCTGTTCGCCGCGCGGATGCTGCGCACGAGCGGCGGCGCCGAGCTCGCCAAGGCGTTCCTCAAGCTCCTCAACCACGACGACGCCCGCTTCCGCGAGGCCGCCGCCGAGAGCCTGTCGAACAACAAGCAGGCGGTGGAGCCGTTGCTCAAGCTGATGCAGGCCACCAGGGACCCGGAGCTGGCGAAGACCTGCGCCGTGGTCCTGGGCCGGCTCTCGCAGTTCCTCACGCCGAAGCTGCAGAAGGCGATGATCGAGAAGGCCTCGAAGCTGCTCGGCTCGAACACCCGCATGGGCGACATGCTGCTCGACCTCGCGCTGCACGCGGGCAGCGAGAAGATCGTGCCCTACGTCACCGAGAAGGCCGTGCGCCTGCGCCGGGCGCACCGCCCCGCCGAGGCCCTGCACATGCTCGCGCGGGTCGCCTCGAGTGGTCTCGGCGACGACGAAACGCACTACCACATCGCGCTGACCAAGCTGCTCGAGGAGGCCGACGCGGCCGAGTCCGAGGGCGGTCCGGGCAACTCGACGATGGGCTTCTTCGCGGTGCTGATCCGCAACGGCTTCCCGCTGTTCGAGCGGCTCAAGCGGGAGTCCGCGGTCAAGCCGGACATGCTGCTGCGCGTCGCGACCCACTTCGCGTCTGCCGTCGGCGCAGAGCGCCGGTTCGGCACCGAGATGCTGCAGCACCTCGCCCAGCGGACCAAGGGGCCGGCGGGCGACGAGGCGCGCCTCGCGCTCCGCGGCGCTGGGCTGGGTTAGCAGGGATGTGCTAACTGGGCTGGGCTAGCCGGACTGGGCTAGCAGGGCTGGGTTAGCCGGG
>JBERSB010000593.1:0-3127 GCA_041236755.1 Luminiphilus sp.
CCGCAGCAGGGCGCGCCACGGGATATGCGCTCCGAGGTCGGGTTGCCGACCGGCCGCTGTCACGGCGCCTGCACCGCGCGCCTCTGTGGGCCCGTCGGCGGACGCGCGCGATCGGATCGGCAGCCGACTCCACCTCCGGGAAAACCCGGTAATGGCGCGGCGAACACGGAGCCGATGAGCCCAGCATCTATGCGCGGTGAAGCGGATACCCTCGACCGGGAGCACGGGCAAGGCGCTCTGCCGCCTGGTCTTGTGATCGAGGCCGAGCCGTTCTACGCCGACGCGGCGCGGCTCGTCCGGCAGCTGACCGGCGCGCCGTTGGCCACGGTCAGCATCCTGGCTGACGCGCAGGTCCGTCACGTCGCGAGAGAGGGCTGGGCGTCGACAGGGGGTGGGCTCGCCGCGTCGCTCTGCGAGCACGTGGTGGCCGAACGGGCCGACGTGGTCGTCGGCGACGCGCGCCTCGACGCGCGCTTCGCGGGTCACGCAGAGGTCGTCGGCGGGCCGTCGATCTCCATGTGCGCCGGCGCACCGATCCTGCTCTCCGACGGCGTAGTCGTAGGCGCGGTGATCGTCGCCGACGCAGCGTCGCGGGAGCTGACGGGGCCGCAGCGCGAGGCGCTGCACGCGGTCGCTCGCCAGGTCGCGTCGCACATCGACCTGCGTCGTCGGCTCTTCGATCGGCGCAAGGTCGACCGCCGCCTCGCGACCGCCGAGGAGCGGCTGGGCCTGCTCGCAGAAGCCGCCTTCGAGGGGATCTGGGAGCTCGACCTGGACCTCCGCTCGCTGTCGCTGTCGCCGCGGCTGTTCTCCATGCTCAGCATCGCCCGGTTGTCGAGCTCTGTGCCGATGTCGGCGGCCTGGAAGCTGCTGCACCCGGACGACCTGCGCGCGGTGCAGCGCGAGGCGATCCGCAGGATGCGCGACGGGAGGCCGTTTGAGGGCGAGTTCCGGGTGCGCCACCCGCGCGACGGCTGGCGCTGGGTCTCTGCCCGCGCGGTCGCCGCCGGCCGCGAGCGGCTGATCGGGTCGCTGGTGGACGTGCACGAGCGGCGCCAGTCGCAGGATCGCCTGCGCCGCGTCACGGGGCTCCTGGAGGAGTCACAGTCGCTGGCGCGGGTCGGTGGGTGGGAGCTGGAGCTGCCGTCGGAGTCGCTGTCGTGGACCGAGGAGACCTACCGGATCCACGACACGTCGCCGGACGAGTTCCACCTCGACGTGGACGCGGCGATCGGCTTCTTCGCGCCCGAGGGCCGCGCCGAGCTGAGAGCTGCGATCGACGACGCCATGCAGAAGGGGCGCGCGGTCTCCCTGGAGCTCGAGCTGGTCACGGCGCGCGGTCGCAGGCTGTGGGTCCGCGTCACCGGCAGCGCCGAGTTCGTCAACGGGCGCGCGTCGCGCGTGCTGGGAGCGATGCAGGACGTCACCGCCCAGCGGCGCCTGGGCGCCGAGCTCGTCGAGGCGAAGGAGGCGGCCGAGTCCGCGAGCGAGGCCAAGAGCGCGTTCCTCGCGGCCATGAGCCACGAGATCCGCACGCCGATGCACACCGTGCTCGGCTACGCCGACATGCTGCGCGACTCCCAGCTCGACGACGAGCAGCGCGAGTGCGTCGACGTCATCACTAGCTCGGGTCGGTCGCTGCTGCGCTTGATCGACGACATCCTCGACTTCTCCAAGGTCGAGGCCGGCAAGATGCAGCTGGCGCGCCAGGCCTTCGACCTGCGCGAGGTCGCGGATCAGGTCAGCCGGATGCTGCGGCCGCAGGCGGCCGGCAAGTCGCTGAAGGTCGAGGTGCTGGGCGCCGACAGCGTGCTGGTCATGGCCGACCCGCAGCGCGTACGTCAGGTCCTCGTGAACCTCGCCGGCAACGCGGTGAAGTTCACGCACGAAGGCGAGGTCACGATCGTCGTCACGCGCCGTCGAGGCTTCGCGCGCTGCGCGGTGCAGGACACGGGCATCGGCATCGGCCAAGAAGAGCAGGCGCGCTTGTTCGACCGGTTCGTGCAGGCCGACGCGAGCACGATGCGGCAGTTCGGCGGCACCGGGCTGGGCCTCGCGATCAGCAAGGAGCTCATCGAGGCGATGGGCGGCAGCGTCGGGGTCGAGAGCCAGGTCGGCGTCGGGTCGACGTTCTGGTTCGAGGTGCCGGTCGCAGAGGACCTCGCGGCGCGCGTCCGGCCTGCAGACGATCTCGCCGAGGCGCTCGGGAGCAGCGACGAGGAGCCCTGCGGTGGCCGCGTGCTCGTCGTCGAGGACAACCGGCTCAACCTGCGCCTCGCCGTGCACGTGCTCGAGAACGCCGGCTACGAGGTCGCGTCGGCCGCCGACGGCGTCGCCGCGTTGGAGCTGCTCGCAGCGGAGTCCTTCGACCTGGTCCTCATGGACTGCCTGATGCCCGGCATGGACGGCTTCGAGGCGACCCGCCGCATCCGTCACGCCGAGGCGGCGACCGGCGAGCACATGCCGATCGTTGCGCTCACCGCCAACGCCATGCCCGAGGACCGCGCGGCGTGCCTCACGGCCGGCATGGACGACTTCGTGGCCAAGCCCTTCACCCGGCAGACGCTCAAGGCAGCGGCGGCGCGCTGGGTGCGGCGCAGCTCCTAGTCGCTGGTGGCCTCGAGCAGGTCGAGCAGCGCGACCGCAGCCTGCGGAATGACCGTGCCGGGGCCGAAGACCTCGGCGACGCCCGCTTCGCGCAGCGCCGGCCAGTCCTGCTCGGGGATCACGCCGCCGGCGACCACCAGGATCTCGCCCCGGCCCTGCTCACGGAGGACCTGCAGCAGCTCAGGCACCAGGGTCCGGTGCGCGCCGGCCAGCGTGCTGACGCCGCAGACGTGCACGTCGTTCTCGACGGCCTGCCGCGCGACCTCGTCGGGCGTCTGGAACAGCGGCCCGATGTCCACGTCGAACCCCATGTCGGCGAACGCGCTCGCGATGACGCGCGCGCCGCGGTCGTGGCCGTCCTGACCCATCGTGGCGACGAGCATGCGCGGCCGGCGTCCGGTGCGCTCCAGGAACGCGTCGCTGCGGGCCTTGGCTGTCTCGATCTCACCCATGCTCTTGCCGGCGGCAGCATACACGCCGGCGACCGGCTTGGGGTTGGCCGCGTGGCGTCCGAACACGG
>JBERSB010000594.1:0-3696 GCA_041236755.1 Luminiphilus sp.
CGGCATGCCCGGCGAGGGCGCCGAGGACGTCGAGGCGACGCTGCAGCAGATGGACCGGCTCGTGCAGCGGGGCGCCAAGGTGCACGGCCACACGTTCATGCCGCTGCCCGGCACGCCGTTCCGCCGGGCGGCGCCCGGCGCGTTGACCGAGGACGTGCGCCTGCGGCTCAAGCAGCTCGCGTCCAGCGGCTCGCTCTACGGCCAGTGGGAGCAGCAGGAGCACACCGCCCGAGAAATCGCGGCCCGTCAGGCCGGCGGCGAGGCGAGCAGCAGCAGGAAGCCGAACAGCCCGACCCCGACGATCACGGCGATGACCGCGACCGCGAGGGAGAGGTAGAGCAGCTTCTGGCCGATCGTGAGGTCTTCTGTGGGCGCGTCGTGCTCGAAGCGGTCGGCGATGCGCGCGCACCACCACCCGGGCAGCACCGCGGCGGGCAGCATCGCGGCGAGCAGGGACAGCCACGCGATGTGCAGGTCTACGGCGGCGACGCCGATCATCAGCAGCAGCAGCGTCGAGCAGCCGTAGATGACCGCGAAGCGCACGTAGTCGTCGGGCGTCCGCAGCTGCGAGGAGACCTTGCGGCAGCTGGTGCACGAGATCGCCAACAGGTTCGGTCGCGGGTGCTGCATCCCGACGTAGACGCGGAGCAGCGGCTGCGACGCGCCGCACAGAGCGCAGGATGCGTGGACCATGGGGCGCAGCAGAACGCTGCATGGGTCTTTGCACAAGCAGATCAGCGGCGCGCGACGAGGCCGAACATCAGCGGCATCGACGGCGTCCCCTCGGGCATGCCGTAGCGGCGCCCGGGGAGCTCCTGCATGCCTTCGAAGAGGCAGCAGCCGTTGGCGTAGGGGTACTCGCGGACCTGCTCGATGACGAGGCCGGCGTCGATCAGCCCCTGCATGGTCTGCGCGACCGTCCACTGGAAGCCGTACGACGGCTCCGGGTTCTCGAACCCCGCGACGCCGGCGGTGTAGCCCGACGGCGCGAGGCGCTCGCCGACGTAGTCGCGCACGCCGGGCTCGTCGATCGCCCCGTCGAGGAAGTAGGGGTCGCGCAGCGCGCCGCCCTTCTCGTAGCTCCAGACGCTCGGGTGGAACTCGAGCAGCACGAGCCGGCCGCCGGGACGCAGGACGCGCCGCACGCCGCGCGCCCACCGCCAGAGGTCGCAGAGCCAGCCGACGACGCCGTAGGTCGCGAACGCGGCGTCGAACCTCTGGTCGCTCTCCTCGAGCCAATCGAGGACGTCAGCCCGGCAGAACGTCGCCGCGATTCCGGTGTCCTCGGCGAGCCTGCGCGCGAACGCGATCGGCTCGTCTGCGATGTCGACGCCGGTCACCTTGGCGCCGAGCTGCGCGAGGCTGAGTGAGTCCTGGCCGCAGTTGCACTGCAGGTGCGCGACGTCCTGCCCGGCGACGCATCCGAGCAGCTCGACCTCGTCGGGGAACAGCGTGCTGCCGCCCTCGCGGAGGAACCGCGCCTGGTCGAGCTTGTGGCTGTTGTGCGCCTCCGTGACCGCGTTCCACGAGCGTCGGTTCTGCTCGTGGTAGGCGCGGCGCCGGTCGTCGTCGATGCCCGAGCTCATCGCCGCTACCATCCCACATCCGATGGCCGAAGCCGACCTCTACGCGCCGATCAAGAAGTTCCTCGAGCGCCAGGGCTACGAGGTCAAGGGCGAGGTCGAGGACTGCGACATCGTCGCCGTTCGCGGCGACGAGCCGCCGGTCGTCGTCGAGCTGAAGCTGCAGCTCAACCTGTCACTGATCCTGCAGGCCGTCGACCGCCTCGCGCTGAGCGACTGCGTCTACGTCGCGTTCCGGGTCGGCAAGAAGCACAGCGCGTCGTGGCGCTCGCGCGGCAAGCAGGTCAAGAGCCTGCTGCGGCGGCTGGGCCTCGGGCTCTTGACGGTGACGGCGCGCGGCAAGGTCGAGGCGGTGCTGGACCCGGGCCCCTACAAGCCGCGGCTCGTCAAGCAGCGCCGCGCTCGGCTGCTCAAGGAGTTCGCCGAGCGCGTCGGGGACCCCGTCGCCGGCGGCTCCAGCAACTCCAAGCGCGTCACGTCGTACCGACAGGACGCGCTGCGCTGCGCGCGCGCGCTGCAGCGCTCGGGCGTGACGAAGGTCAGCGTGTTGGCCGAAGGTGCCGGCGTCGAGCGCGCCGGGACGATCCTCCGCGACAACCACTACGGCTGGTTCGAGCGGGTCGAGCGCGGGCACTACCGGCTGACGCCCCGGGGCGAGGCAGAGCTGCAGGACTGGGCGGACGCGATCGAGCAGCTCGAGCGCGCCGCTGCAGACCTCGGCTGAACTCAGACGTTGAAGCGGAAGTGCAGCACGGCGCCGTCCTGCACCACGTACTCCTTGCCCTCGATGCGGTACTTGCCGGCCTCGCGCGCGGCCGCGACGCTGCCGCACGTGATCAGGTCGTCGTAGGCGACCGTCTCGGCCTTGATGAAGCCGCGCTCGAAGTCTCCGTGGATCACGCCCGCCGCCTTCGGCGCCGTGTCGCCCTCGCGGATCGTCCACGCGCGGACCTCCTTCTCGCCCGCGGTGAAGTAGGTCCGCAGCCCGAGCAGGTGGTAGGTCGCGCGGATCAGCGCGCCGGTGCCGCTCTCCTCGACGCCCAGGTCGGTGAGGAAGGCCTTGGCGTCCTCGTCGGATAAGTCGATCAGCTCGGCCTCGATCTGCGCCGAGATGACGATGGTCTCGCAGTTGAGCGTCTTGGCGGCGTAGTCGCGGACCTTCTGCACGTAAGGGTTGCCGTCGGCCGAGGCCAGCTCGTCGTCCTTGACGTTGCAGGCGAAGATGACCGGCTTCATCGTCAGCAGCTGGAAGTGGCGCGCCACCTTCTGCTCGTCCGAGGTCATCTCGCACAGATACGCGGGCTTGCCGTCGTCGAGCAGCGGCTCGAGCCTTTGCAGGATCGGGAGCTCCTTCTCGGCGTCCTTGTCGCCCCGCTTCTTCTGCTTGGTCTGCTTCTCGATGCGCTTCTGCACGGACTCGAGGTCGGCGAGCACCAGCTCGGTGTTGATCACCTCGATGTCGCGCACGGGGTCGACCGTGCCCGCGACGTGGTGCACGTCCTCGTCCTCGAAGCAGCGCACCACCTGGACGATCGCGTCGACCTCACGGATGTGCGCCAGAAACTTGTTGCCGAGCCCTTCGCCGGATGCCGCGCCTGCGACCAGGCCGGCGATGTCGACGAACTCGATGGTCGCCGGGATCACGGTGTTGGTCTTGGCGATCTCGCGCAGCGGCTCGAGGCGCGCGTCCGGAACGGTGACGACGCCGACGTTGGGGTCGATCGTGCAGAACGGGTAGTTGGCGGCCTCGGCCTTCTGCGTGCGGGTGATCGCGTTGAACAGCGTCGACTTGCCTACGTTCGGCAGACCGACGATGCCGGCTTGGAGCACCATCAGCCGTTGGCGACCACTTCCGCGATCGCCTTGGTCAGGGCCGGGACGACCTCGAAGGCGTCCCCGACGATGCCGTAGTCCGCGACCTTGAAGATCGGGGCGTCGGCGTCCTTGTTGACCGCGACGATCGTGCGCGCGGTGCGCATGCCGGCGAGGTGCTGGATGGCGCCGCTGATGCCGACCGCGATGTAGAGCGGCGGGCTGACGACCTTGCCGGTCTGGCCGACCTGCTCGCTGTGGGGGCGCCAGCCGGCGTCGACGACCGCGCGCGACGCGCCGA
>JBERSB010000595.1:0-2909 GCA_041236755.1 Luminiphilus sp.
GCGGCGGCGTCTCCGTCGGCAGCGAAGGCGCCGGCCCAGTCGGCCGCGCGCCACAGCGCCATCAGGTCCAGGTCCACCGACTCCGGGTCGAGCCCCTGCGCGCTCAGCGACGCCAGCTGGTTGCGCAGGCCGAGCTTCGGCACCGAGGCGATCAGCACGCGGGTGCCGCCTTCGGCGCCTGCACCGATCTCGTGGAAGTCGACGACCGTGTCCTCGACGGAGTGCGAGTAGATCTCGCCTTCGATCTCCGACTTGACGACCTTCTTGATCGCGTCCGTGCCCTTGAACGGCAGCTCGATGGTCCGCAGCACGGCCTCGCGGCCGGGGTACCCCAACGTGATCGGGCCCTTCATGCCGCTGTCCACGGCCTCGCGCACCGCCTCGGCGACGACGTCCGGACGCGCCGGGTCGCCCGGCCCACCGATCGCCGCCGAACGCGCGCTGCACAGCCGCGTCTTGCGGTAGCTGCCGTCGAGCTCGACGACCTGGACGGCCCGGTTGCCCGGGTCGATGCCAATACTCCTCACCATAGGGTCACCTGTTCTTCGTCTCGGACGCGCCCTGCAGGGCCGCGCCGGCCGGCCTGCTGTCGCGGTCGTAGAGGGCGCGCTGCTCTTCGTCGAGCACGAAACGGATCCGTTGCTCGGTCTTGCGGTTGGCCTCGAGCCGCGCGCCGCGCAGGGACGCAGGCAGCTGGCTCCAGTTGGCGCCCTTGAGGATCTCCAGCTCGCGCTGCTCGCCCGCCCGGAGGACCATCAGCAGCCGCTCGTGCTGTTCGTCGCTGAGCCCGTAGTTGCGCGCGAGGGTGCGCGCATACGCCTCGGGGCCCTCGGCGGCGGCGACAGGCGTCGTCAGCGTGGGCAGGGCGAAGCCGATGACGAGCCCCGCCAAGAAGCTCACTGCGGCTACCGCCAGGATCCAGGGGCCGACCTTGCTCGTCACGTCAGCGGCCGCGCGGCGGCGCCTCCATCGACTCGAGGATCAACTGGTCCAGGCGCTCCAGCTCCTTCTCGATGGTGGCCGGCGCTGCCTGCAGCTGGTCGGAGCGGCCGCCGTCGAGCAGCCCGGCGTTCCACGCGAGGCCCAGCCCGAGCAGCAGACCTGCGGCGAGCAGCACCCGGACGCAGACGCGCACGGCCGCGGCCGACATGTCCATCGACTCCAGCTCGGCGCGGTCCGGCAGACGGCGCACCTCGGCCAGCACGTTCGCCGTGAAGCCTGCCGGCGGCGCCGCGGCCTCCTCGCCGACGAAGCCGGACCGGAGCTGCTGCTGCGCGTCGGCGCGGGCGCGCAGCTCGGGCTCGCGCAGCAGCCGCGCCGAGAAGTCTGCCGCGTCGTCGGCCGACAGCTCGCCGTCGACGTAGCGCTGGATCCAGAGGTCGTCTCGCGAAGGGGTCATCGGGTGCCTCCTCTCGCGCCGGCTGCCGGCACGAGCTCGGGGTGCTGACGCGTCAACGCGTCCTTGAAGCGCTGGCGCGCGCGGAACAGGCGGGACTCGACGGTGCCGAGCTGGATGTCCAGGACCTCGGCGATGTCGGTGTAGGACAGGCCCTCGAACTCGCGCAGGACCAGGATGGTGCGGAACTTCTCGGGCAGCTGTTCGACCACGCCGCGGGTGACCTGCGTGAGCTCCTCGGACTCGAGCGGCGCCGATGGGCTGCCGTGCTCCTCGTCGCCGCGCTCGAACACGCCGGTGTCCTCGACCAGGCGGAGGCGGCGCGTGCTGGCGCGCGAGAGGTGGTCGGTCGCGGCGTTGACCGTGATCCGGTAGAGCCACGTGAAGAACTGCGCGTCGTGGTTGAAGGTGTGGAGCTTGCGGAACACCTTGAGGAACACTTCCTGCGCCAGGTCCTCGCGCTCGACGGCGTCGCGGCAGTAGCGGCCGAGCAGGCGGAAGACCCGGTCCTTGTAGCGCTCGACCAGCTCTCCGAACGCCGCCTCGCTGCCGTCCAGAACGGCGGCGATCAGGTCGCGGTCGGTGGATTCAGGTCGTTGCTTCAAGGCGAACACGGGGCCTCTTGGATCGACCCAGGGGGCAGATTCTTCACGGGACGCGGGATTTGGCCAGCAACTTCGACGCAACCGCCCATGCCGCCGCGGCTTGGCGCGCGGTCGCCCAGAGCACGCGCGGACGACGCGCGCTACTCGGGGTCGGAGAGCAGGTGCCCCAACTTCTGGCGCTTCGTCTCCAAGTATTTGGCGTTGTGTGGGTTGGGATCGACCACCAGGGGCACCTGGCCGGCGATCTCGAGGCCGTAGCCGTGCAGGCCCGCCAGCTTCTTGGGGTTGTTGGTCAACAGGCGCAGCCGCCGCAGGCCGAGGTCGTGGAGGATCTGCGCGCCGGTGCCGAACTCGCGCTCGTCGGGCCGGAACCCGAGGTGCACGTTGTCCTCGACCGTGTCCATGCCCGTGTCCTGCAGCTCGTAGGCGCGCAGCTTGTTGGCGAGCCCGATGCCGCGACCTTCCTGGCTGATGTAGAGCACGACGCCGCGGCCCGCATCCTGGACGCGCTGCATAGCGGTGTGCAGCTGCGCACCGCAGTCACAGCGCAGCGACGCGAACGCGTCACCCGTCAGACACTGGGAGTGCACCCGCACCAGCACGTCTTCGTCGATGGGCGCGAAGCGACCGCCCTCGCCGACGCGGTCGATGCCGACGGTCAGCGCCATGTGGGTGCGGCCGTCGACGCGGCTGTGGTAGGTGTGGCAGTCGAAGTCGCCGAACGCCGTCGGCATCTTGGCGACCGCGACCCGCTCGATAATGCGCTCCCGCCGCCGCCGGTACTCGACCAGGTCGGCGATGCAGCCCATCTTGAGGCCGCGCTCGGCGCAGAAGGACTCGAGCTCCGGCACGCGCGCCATCTCCCCGTCGGGCTTGGTGATCTCGCAGATCACGCCCGCGGGCCGCAG
>JBERSB010000596.1:0-8405 GCA_041236755.1 Luminiphilus sp.
CGTGACCATCGCGGCCAGCGGTAGCGGGGCTGCCAGCGCGAACCATCTCTTGGAGCTGGTGTTGCCGGCACCGCGGAGGAGCCAGAGCGGCAGCGGCGCTGCCAGCGCGAGACAAGCCGGCGTCCACTCGAGGTAGCCGAGGTGCACGCCTGCGAGCACGAACAGCGCGTGCGCGCCGCCGATCCACGCGCCGTCGGCCGCGCGCCGCGTGAAGCCGCTGCGCCAGAGGCTGGTGCCGACCGCGGCGCCGACCGCGGCGGCGATCGCGCCACAGAGCTGGCCGAGCAGGGCGCTCTTGCCCAAGGTCACGAGGCCGGCGTCGAGCGACAGCAGCAGCGCGAACAGGATCGCGGGCGCCGTCGAGCTCGGCGACCGCGCGATCACGCTGCGGAACGCAGCCACGGTGAACGCGACCGCGACCCCGCCGACGGCGACGTGCAGCACCGCCTCGCCCGCCCCCCAGCGCTGGGCGAGCTTGGTGAGTATCAGCCAGAGCGCGAGCGCTGAGGTGATCGCGCCCGCGGTCGTCGCGACGCGGCCGCGGAGCACGCGCGCGTGCTCCAGGGTGGCGACCAAGGCGAGCGCGGAGATGCCCCAGACGAGCCAGGTCGTGCCGTTGGGCTTCTGCCACAGCTCGTGCGGCAGCGGCGGCCAGTCCTTGAGCAGCGCGTAGGCGAGGTAGAGCCCCGCCGCAGCCGCAAGGGGCAACAGGCGGCCGCCGAGCAGCGAGACCAGCAGCAGCGCCGCGCCGATCGGCGGCAGCGCGCCCTTGAGCAGCGGGACGGGGTCCACGCTACTGCGCTTGCACGAGCTCGAGGCTGATGGTCAGCCGCACCTCGTCGCTGAGCACCTTCTGCGCGACGCCGTAGTTCATCCCGAACGCCGAGCGCTTCACGGAGAACACGGCCATGTAGCCGCGGCGCTTGCCGCGGAACTCGCCGTCCCCGGTCCACTCGACCGGGATGGTCACGGACTGGGTCTCGCCGGCCATGGAGAGGTCGCCGGTGACCGAGAGGTTCTTGCCGTCTGCCTTGATCGACGTGCTCTGGAACGTGATGTCCGGGTTCTCCTTGGCGTTGAAGAAGTCCGGGGACTTGAGGTGGCCGTCGCGCTGCTCGTTGTTGCTGTCGAGGCCCTCGACCGGGATCGTCAGCTCGACGCTGCCCTTCTGCGGGGCCGCGGGGTCGAGCGAGACCTTGCCCTCGACGCGGTCGAACGTGCCCATGAACCACGCGGCGCCCGCGTGCTTGCAGGCGAACACGCAGCTGCTGTGGCCGCCGTCGACGGTCCAGTCGTGGGGGCCGACCGCGGCTGCGGGCTTGGGTGCATCCGTTCCGCTCGCCATGGGCACGTAGGCGGCGACGAGGAGGGTGGGGAGGAGCAGGAGCGTCTTCATGTCTTTGTGAGGTGGGTGAGGGGCTGGGTATCGAGCCCGCGCCGGCTCGGCGCAAGGGCGCGCGGCGTCCCGACGCCGTAACTTCGGCCGGTTCGACGGCGATGCCCGGCTCGATGCAGGATGCCCCCGCCTTTCGTCAGCGCTTGCGCAGATAGAAGCGCGCCCTCGCCACCTCGAGGTGCTCCCGCCCTACGTCTCGGAACGGCGCGGCGAACGAAGCGATCTGCGCCTCGTCGAGCGGTACGCGGTAGCTCTCCAGCACGCCCCGCACCTCGAGGCCGTGTCGCTCGAACATCTCGGCGAACGCGAGCGGCCGGATGCGGTTGCAGCCGTAGACGAGCGGCTCGTCGGTCTCCTCGCGCAGCATGGCGAGCGGGTGCACCGTCTCGTCCTGGTAGAAGCGGTGGTCGAACCCGTCGATCGCGTGCACGGCGAGGCCCCCCGGGCGCATCCGCCGCGCGAGCTCTGCGGTCACTTCTTCTGGATCTGCGAGGTGCTCGAAGACGGAGTTGCTGGTCACGACGTCGACAGATTCTGGCGGGATGCCAGAAGCCTCGAGCGGCGCTTGGATGAACCGCAGCCTAGCGAGGTCCAAGCCGTCTGCGTCTCCCTCTGCGAGCTTTGCGAGGTCAAAGGTCTCCACGCGCGCGAGGATCTCTACAGGCGTGCCGCGGATGTCGGCGCCGTCGGCGCCCACGAGCGCCGCGGACGCGAGCCGGTAGAGCGCGCGGCAGGCCAACGGGACGGACTCGATCTCGTCCATGTCGAGCGCGAAGCCGCGCGCGGCGCCCTGCAGCAGCATGGCGAACATCGTGCCGCTGGGGTTCAACCCGCCGCATCCGAACTCCAGGCAGGTCTTGCCGCGGAGCCAGCCGTCCTCGAAGTCCGGGTGCGCCCGCAGGTTCTGGAGAGAAGTCATCGACTTCGCCGCGGAGAAGCGATTGGCGGGGACGCGCGAGTCGAGGTCCAGCCTCGCGGCGAGCGTCCCGAGTAGCCGAGCGTCCTTGTGCGTCCGAGAGGCTGCTGCGCCTCTGTCCTTGCGCGACAGCTGCTCGGCCACCAGCGCATCGGCCGCTGCGTCGAGGCTGTGGGCCCCTTCGGTGCGCACGCTGCCCGCTGGCCTGGGGATCGCGTCGTCGCCTGCGGGCTCGTGCATCATCGGGGCTCCTTCCTCACGTTGTGCGCCGTTCGTCGCCACGGTTTGGCCCCGAAAGAACGATGCAGCGTAGCGCAGGGCGGCAAACTGGCAAGGTGGTCGGACTTCCGCGGCAGCGCACCGTAGCGGCTCGCGCTGCGCGCAGGTCTCGCCCGCCTGCCTCGCTCGACCTACGCTCCTACATTTCGATGGACGCGCCCCACGCTTCGCCGCCGACGGCGGCCTCCGGCAGGCCCCCGCAGCCGCACTCCTCGGCGCGGCTGGCCGGCCTGTGCGTCGCATCCGGCGTGGTCGCCGTCGCGGCCTACCTGCTGCTGCGCGTCGGGATCACGCACGAATATGACCTCTACTGGATGCTGCCCAAGCTCCGGGATCAGGACCTCGCCGACGCGCGGCACCCGCTCGCGTTCGGGCTCGCCTGGGTGTGGACGGAGGCCCTCTCTGGCTTCGGCACGCTGCACGAGCGGCTCCGCCTCGCGAACGTGCTCTCGGCCGCGGTCGCGATCGGCCTGTTCCCGGCGGTCGCCGTCGCGTGGCGGGCGCCCGTGCGAGCGGCGGTTGCAGGCGCGCTCGCGTTCGCGCTGCTGCCGGTGACGGTGCGCTTCGCGACCGTCGCGGAGCTGCACGGGCTGTTCCTGCCGTTCGCGGCGCTCGTGCTGTGGCAGCTCGGGCGGGTGCTCGAACGCGGGCCGACGCTCGGGGCCGTGGCGGCGTTGGGGCTCCTCTGCGGCGTCGCGACCGGCGTGCACGCGACGGGGCACCTGCTGCTCGGCATGTCGCTCGCATGGGTCGTGACGACGTGGTGGGGTCGACGCCGCGCCGTCCACGTAGCTGTCGGGGGCGCGGTCTTGGTGCTCACGCACTTCGCGGTCACCTGGAGCCTGCGCTTCGTCGTGGGCGGCGCGTCCGAAGGCGGGCCGGCGTCGCAGCAGCTCTCGTGGTTCGCGGAGCTGCCTTGGTCGATCGACGGCGCTGCTGCGTTGACCTGGGGCGAGTACCTGTGGCCGCTCCTGCCGCTGTCGCTGCTCTGGCCCGCCGCTGCGCTGCGCCTCGATGGGCGCGCGCGCGTCGCGGCCCTGGTGACGCTCGCCGGCTCGACGCTCGTCTACCTCGCGTGCAGCCAGCAGCTGCTCTCGTGGCCGCGCTACGGCTACCTGCTGCACGAGCAGGGCGCCTACATGCTGCCGCTCGCGTTCGCCGCGGCGCTCGTGGCTGCACGCGCGCTGGAGCTCCGCTGGTTGCTCGGGATCGCCGTCGCTGCGGCGTGCGCTTCGGGCTACGCCGTCGCGCGCCACGACCGCCGCGCGGTCGAGCCGCAGCTCGTCACCGCAGCGATCGACTACCTACAGTCCGTCGACGTCCGGTTGGTCGCGGGCGACGAATACGAGTATGAAGCGCTGTTCGACGCGCTCTACGAGGACCCGTCGCAGGACAGCGTCTGGCGCCGCGTCGTGCTGTACGACCAGCTGGTGTTCGAGTCGCGCCGGACCACCGCCGACCTCGACCCCGGGCAGGTCGCGATGTGGTTCCACCCGGTGGCACACGGGGGGCGCGCGACCGCGTTCACGTCGCTGGCGCTCGCCCGGATGCGCGCCAGCGAAGGCCCGTTCGGCGAGGCTGTGCGGACCTGGATGCCGCGCTATTACGACATGCAGCCGGCTGCGGACGGCCCGTTCGAAGCGACGCTGCTCGCGCCGCGCTGATCGCCGCGCCCGTAATGGCAGGCGCGTCTCGTGCGCCGCAGTCTGCCGAGCCGGTCCCCGCGCGTCAGTCGCGCGGCCACGCCGCGATCTGCTCGCGGCTGTAGGGATACCAGGTCCCCTCGAGCACTTCGGAGACGTCGACGCCGTTGGCGCAGCGCTCCTGGCACCACTCCCAGACGGTGTGACCACGCTCGTCGACCTCGAACACGCGGCCGGTCACCGCCTCGGTGATCAGCCAGTGGCCGTTCGAGAGCTGCTGCGCCTTGCCGCCGACCGGCGTGTAGAACCGCCGCTCGTGTCCGGACGGCGCGAGTGGATCGCCGCGCAGGGCGCCTTGCAGCGACGCGTCCAGCCGCTCCGGGTAGAGCCCGCGCTGCGCGCCGCTGTGCGGCTGGTAGGCGAGCAGCTGGCTGCCGCCGTTGACGATGCCGGTCGGCGTCTCGTCGGAGTTGTTGTTGAACACGCTGATCCAGCCGCCAGGGCGGAAGTCCGGGTCGTGCTGGTGGATCAGCGGCGTGCTCTGCGACCACTTCACCTCGCGAGTCGCCGGGTCGAACACCATCACGAGGTTGGGCTGGAAGAGCGACACCACGAGGTCTCCGGCAGCGAGCGTCGGGAAGTCCGCGGCGAGCGCGCGCGGCAGTTCTTCGACGTCGTTGAGGTGTAGCGGGTCACGTGAGCGCGTCGGCGACCCGACGCCGCCCTGGAACAGCATCGAGCGGAGTTCGGTGCCGCAGAGCAGCTCGAGCACGCTGACTTCCTGCAGCACCTCTCCGTCCGCCGAGACCTTGAGCACTCGGTCCTCCGCGAACGGAACTTCGAGCCCGTAGAACCGCGTCAGCGCGTCTTTCTGGTCCGTGATCCAGCGCATCTCGCAGACCCAGAAGTTGCCGTCCTCGGTGCGCGCGACCGAGTGGTGCGTGTGACGGTCCAGCCGCCAGACGACCTCGCCGCGCGGGTTCATCCGCACGAGCCCCAGGAACTCGACGTTGAACAGCACGTCGCCGTTCTCGAAGAGATAGCTGCCGTGCAGGTAGTGCTCGGTCCCGTAGAACGCCTCCGCGCCGTCGTCGTAGGGCGGCTCGGGCCAGATCGCGTCGAGGTCGACGTCCCAGTGGTGCAGCGTGCGTCCGCGGCGGTCGACGAGCCGGATGCCCGGGCGGCCGTCGTAGTCGGGCCAGAAGGAGGTCAGCAGCACGCAGCCTTCGCCCTCGTCGACCTGGTCTGCCGGCAGCGTTTTCCCGTCGCGGCCGTATGCGATCACGCCCGAGAAGTCGTATCGACCTGGGCGCTGGTGGTGCACCGGCTGGCCGCGGACCAGCTGTGCTGCCTGGTCGAGGCCCGGCGCGAAGAGGCTGTGCGGGAACACCTCGAAGTGCGACGTGACGAACCCGCCGAAGAACGCGAAGAACAGGCACGCGGCGACGAACGCGATGCGCGGGAGCAGCGGGGTCTGGGTCACGGTCATGGATGTCGGGCTGGCGAGCGATCCGGGCAGCACCGTCGCAGTCCGCGATGATCTCCGCGCGGTGCCCGGCGTCAACTCGCAGCGCGCAGACGCGGCTCGCATGCGTCGGGAGGGCGGCACAGCTCTTACAAGCGGTCACTGGACCCGCGTTGCCTGCGTGCGATGTTGAGGAGCAAGGCGAAAGCTCCCTACATCCATGACGAACCACCCTGTGCGCCCTCTGTACTCTCCTGCTCCGTCGCGCGCCTGTGGATGCTCGCCGCTTGCTCTGGTGGCGGCTCGTCATCTGACCCGGTCGTGCTCTCGACCGATCCGGCCACGGCAGGCGACCTCTTCGATGTGCAGCAGGCCATCAACGACGCCGATCCCGGGGACACCGTCGTGGTCGACGCCGGGACCTTCGAAGGGAGGATCGTGGTGACCAAGTCGATCGTGCTCGTCGGGCAGGGTGCCGCGACAGTCTTCACGGGCGTGTCCGGGCTGGCCGATGCGGCGATCGAGGTCCGTGACGCAGCCGGCGTCGAGACCCGCGACGTCACGGTCTCGTCGCCCAACGGTGGCGTGCGGGTCCGCGGCTGCAGCGACGTGCTGCTCGAAGGCGTCGTCGCGAGCCAGAACGGGGACGACGGCATCCGCATCCGCAGCTCCAGCTCGGTCGTCGTTCGCGACTGTGACGCGATCGGCAACCTCGGCTACGGGGTCCGCGTCGAGGACAGCTCCGATTCCGTCACCCTCGAAGGCCTGCTCGTCGAGAGCAACGTCGACGACGGCGTCGAGGTCGAAGCGACGATGGACTTCGCGCTGCGGACCAGCGTTGTGCGTGACAATCTGCAGAACGGCGTCGAGATCGAGGACAGCGTGGCGGTGGTGGTCTTCGACAACGACATCGAGAACAACGTCGAATACGGCGTACGTGTCGCCAACACGCCGATCACGGCCGCCGAGCTCAGTGCGGACAACCGCATCACCGGCAACCTGCAGGGCAACGTCCGCGTGGAGTAGCGACCGCTGTTCGGCCCGTCTCGCGCGGCGACGGTTTGCCCTGCTCGCCCCAAACTGAGACTGGAAGAGCGGCCTCCTGGACGCTCCGGTCTTATCGGCGATTCTGCCCGGGCTCGACGCGCCCGGGCGCTCGGGTATATTGCAGCGCCACCCAAACCACGGCTCGTGGAGACCTCGTCGCGCACCACCGTAAAGCGACGTGGTAAACTTCTATGTTCGGCGTCCACGCCGAGAAAGGCCCCGCCTAGAGCGAGGTAAGAGAAGGAGCACGGCCGTGCGTGCCACTGAGAGCGCCTGCCCATGATAAGGAAATCCCTGACGAACGTCTGCCTGATTGCGTTGCTTGCCCTTTGGGCAAGCTGTAGCAACAGCAGCGGCAGCACCACTGCCACGACCCAACCCGGCGATCCTGCAGATCCCGGCCTCCCGGTCTCCATGCCCGACGGCGCGGGTCTCCTGGAGATCGACATGGTGGGGACGTGGACCATCGCGGCCACCGAGATCCTCGACACCAACTCACCGTCCCCCGAGCCGCCGGTCGACGGGACGGTCTTTCAGTTCGAGACGGACAGGATCGCGACCATCGGCGGGCTGAGCGTCGATCCGTTCACCCTGGAGAACGTCTTGGGCGCGCCGCTCGCGACCTACGTCAACATGATCGACGGGTCGACCGTCCTCTACCACATCGCAGTGGACACCCGCTCGAGCGGCGGAGTGCGAGCCGAGACGGCGCTCGCCGGCGGCTCCATCGGCAGCAACGTGCTGCTGGTCGAGGCCTACAACAGCGTCCAGACGTCCGGGCAGGTCGAGCCCTTGTTCACGCGGTCTCGCTACGTGCTCCTCCGGGCCACCAGCGCGACGCCGCTGATGCACGAGCCGGAAGAGCTGGACATCGAGGATCTCCTGCGCCGCGCCTTCGGCGGCTACTGATGCCGACTTCGTGACGGCGCGAGCGTTTCGCGCCGCGCGGGCGTAGATCGGACTCCCCGCGAGCGCGCGTATCCGCGTCTCGGGTCCGCTGCGTGCATCCACGCGGTGCCCGGCTACGATGCCGGAGCCGACGATGGAATCGCACACACAGGTCGCCGAACCAACGGGAGCAGCAGGCTCCTTCTCGCTTGCCCAGGTCGAAGCGCTGCTGCAGCGCCCGCTGCTCGAGCTCGTGTTCGAGGCGGCAGGCGTGCACCGCGCGCACCACGACCCGCAGAAGGTGCAGTGCTCGCAGCTGTTGTCCATCAAGACCGGCGGCTGTCCGGAGGACTGCGGCTACTGCTCGCAGAGCGCGCACCATAAGACGCCGGTGGAGCGCGAACCGCTGATGGACGTCGACCAGGTGCTCGCCGCCGCCAAGGCCGCGAGGATGAACGGCGCCGAGCGCTTCTGCATGGGCGCTGCGTGGCGCTCGGTCAAGAAGGGCGAGGCCTTCGACCGCGTGCTCGAGATGGTCCGCGGCGTGAAGGGGCTCGGCATGGAGGCGTGCGTCACGCTCGGGATGCTGGACGCCGAGCAGGCGCAGCAGCTGCGCGCGGCGGGCCTCGACTACTACAACCACAACCTCGACACCGGCCGGACGCACTACGAGAAGGTCGTCACGACCCGCACCTACGACGACCGGCTCGAGACGCTGGCGCACGTGCGCGAGGCGGGCGTCAAGGTGTGCTGCGGCGGCATCCTCGGGCT
>JBERSB010000597.1:0-10106 GCA_041236755.1 Luminiphilus sp.
GGCGGGCGACCAACCCGCAGGCGATCAGCCCGCAGACGATCAGCCCGCAGAAGGGCAGCCCGCGGCCGAGCCGGTGCCCGACGTCGACCTGCGCAAGCTCGCGGAGCCCTACGTCTCGGCCGAGAACGGGCTGCCCACGCCCGAGGCCGCGCTCGAGGGCGCGCTGCTGATCCTGGCCGACCGCATCCTCCACGACCCGCAGACCCGCGCGCGGTTCCGCGAGGAGCTGCGCCGCGGCGTGCTGCGCGCCAAGCCCGTCAACCCTGACGGCGACCCGGGCAAGTACCGGCAGTTCTTCGACTTCGCGGAGCCGATCAACCGGATCCCGGCCAACCGCATGCTGGCGCTGCGCCGCGCCGAGCGGGAGAAGATCCTCCGCCTCGAGCTCGGCCTGCGCGACGGCCAACACCGAGGCGTCTTGCGCAAGCTGCACGCCAAGGACGTGGTCCGCGGCACCCAGCTCGGCGACTTCTACGACCTGGTGTTCGACAGCGCCGCCAAGGGCCTGCAGGAGGTCTGCGGCAACGACGTCCGCCGCCGCCTCAAGGAGAAGGCCGACCGCGAGGCGATGCGCACCTACTGCCGCAACCTCCGCTCGCAGCTGCTGGCGCCGCCGCTCGGCGGCAAGAAGGTGCTGTCGCTGCGCACGTCGGGCAAGGCGATCTGGGCCGTCGTGCTCAACGAGGACGGCTCGGTCGGCGCGCACAAGACGATGCCGACCGACAACGACGAGCAGCGCCTGGGCGCGATCACCTTGCTGAAGGAGTGGATCGAGGCCGAGACCCCGCACGCCGTCGCGGTCCCCCACGGCCGTCGCCAGGCCGGCAGTGAGAAGGTCGTCCAGCAGCTCAGAGACGCGCTCGGCGAGACGCCGATGCCGATGGTCGTCCCGGTCGACGAGGCCGCTTCGACGATCTTCGCGACCAGCACGGGCGGCAAGAAGGCGATCCCCGGCGTCGAGGTCGGGGTGCGCACGGCGATCTCGCTGGGCCGCCGCCTGCAGGACCCGCTGCTCGAGCTCGCGCGCATGGAGGTGCGCACGCTCGGGCTGGGACAGACGCTCGACGACGTGCACCAGGGCACGCTGCAGCGCGAGCTCGGCCGCGTGAAGTCCAGCTGCCTCGCCGAGGTCGGCTGCGACGTCAACACGTCCGACGTCGACGTGCTGCAGATGGTGCCGGGCCTCGGCCACGAGCGGGCCAAGGCCCTGATCCAGCACCGCAAGCAGAAGGGCGGCTTCCCGAGCCGCGCGGAAGTGAAGGAGGTCGAGTCGATCAACGAGGCCTGCTACCGCAACATCGCGGCGTTCCTGCGGCTCACCGGCGGCAGCGAGCCGCTCGACGCGACGCCGATCCACCCCGACGACTACGAGCTGGTGCGCGCGATCGCCGCGCAGAAGGGTTGCGAGCCGGCGGAGCTGGTCGGCAAGAACCTGCGCGACGTCGACGCGGACGCCCTGTGCACCGACGGCCGCACCAAGCCCGCGGTCGTCTCGGTGCTGCAGCAGCTGCAGCGCGCCGGCACCGACAGCCGCGGCGAGCTGATGGCGACCGCGAACGAGGGCGTGCACACGCTCGCCGATCTGCACCAGGACCGCGAGCTGAAGGGCCGCATCGCGAGCCTGACCGACTTCGGCGCGTTCGTCGACCTCGGCATCGGCCAGGACGGCCTGGTGCACATCTCGCAGATCCCGGGCCACCGCCTGCGAGACCCCAACCAGATGCTCCGCGTCGGCGAGGTCGTCACCGTCTGGGTGCTCAACGTCGACCAGCAGAAGCACAAGATCTCGCTCTCGATGCACCAGCCGCGCCACCTCGCAGAGGGCCGGCTGCCGACGCTCGGCGAGCGCATGGAGCAGCAGAAGGGCCGACGCCGCGGACGCGGCGGCGACCGCGGAGACCGCGGCGGCCGCGGCCCCACGCCGGAGGGTCGCCGGCCGGGCTCCGCCGGCGGCCGACCCGGCGGCGGCGGCGGGCGGCGCGGCGCGCCCGGCGGCGGGCGTGAAGGCGGCGGACGCGACCGCGGCTTCGGCGGCGGCGGCGGGCGCGACCGCGGCGGGTTCGGCGGCGGGCACCGCGGCGGTCCGCGCGAGCAGCGGATCTACACGGTCGAGCCGGCGCGCGAGGTGTCGGAGCAGCGCTCGGACAAGGGCGAGGCGACGTCGCTCTCCAGCCTGCGCAGCCTGCTCAACCGCAACGAAGACGAAAACAACAAGAAGGACTAGATCCCGTGGGTCCGCAAGCCGCGTCCCGCGAACGGGTCTTCGTCGTCGACCGCGCCGCCATGTTCGGCGGGGACTGGCCGCAGGGCTTCCACGCGATCGACGACCAGGCGACGTTCCTCGAGCAGGCGCACGCGCGCGGCCGCTTCGTCGACCGCGACGAAGCCGAACGCACGCCTGCGTGGAAGCAGTGGATCCCCTACTGCATGCTGCGCTGCGGCGACTGGAGCGCCGACGGCGCGCCCGACGAGCGTGGCGTGCTGCTGGTGCAGCGCACCAAGAAGGGCGGCGAGGCCCGCCTGCACGAGTCCTGGACGGTCGGGCTCGGCGGGCACATCGAGCCCTGCGACGCGACGGCCGGGGATACGCCCGCACCGGACGCTGAGGCGTTTTTCCACGCGGCGCTGCAGCGCGAGCTCGCCGAGGAGCTGGTGCTGCCGCCCGGCTGGCTGCCGCGGCCGAGGCTGCTCGGGCTGATCAACGACGACAGCACCGAAGTCGGAAGCGTTCACGCTGGGCTGGCTTACTGCATCGACCTCCGAGAGCCCCTGGCCGCGGCGCGCGCAGCGATCGGCATCCGGGAGGTGGCCAAGATGCGGGGGGCTTTCACCCACCTTGCCGACCTCTCGGATCTATGGCACACTCCTGAGCAGTTCGAGTCCTGGTCGCAGTTCTTGATCCAGGCCGTAATCGTCGGTGCCATGGGCGGTAGATCCTGGTGTGGTCCGGCGGCGGCAGAGGGCGGGCCAGATCTCGGATCCTGATTGTCAGTGGTCGGTTACGGCTGCTGATTCTCAGGAGCGCAAAAGGCGTCCGATTTGTCTCTCGACCGAACATGCCTGCGGTGATTCCGCGGCGTGATCCGACAGAGGCCGTCTTCGCGTTGTCCGTCTCCACCCACCCCACGAACACGCAGAGGGCAACCTGCCCCCAGCATCACACCCTTAGCAGCCTCGCCCCACCTAGATGGGCTGCCCAGGAGAACCAAAATGTCCACACGGCAAGCCGCGCGCCCCACGCGTGACGAAGTCTACGACCTCTTGATGAACGCCCGCCAAGCCGACTGGGTCGAGCTGTCCCTCGAGGACGGCCGGTCGATGTCCGGCGCCATCATCTTCAACGAGTTCAAGGGCACGGGCCGGCTCATCAACGTCGACGAAGAGTTCAGCTACGACTTCAACGTCGACCAGATCGTCAACGTCAAGCTCTAGTCAGAAGCTCTAGTCAGAAGCTCTAATCAGCCGCAAGCTGTAGGGCACAACCCAACCGAGCGCCCCGGCATCGAGTCCGCGTGAAGCGCTGCGAGAGGCACGCCGAGAGGCGTGCCTTTTTCGTTGGGTGCTGTGAGCTCTGGTGCCGTGAGCTGTGGCGCCGTGAGATCTGGTGCAGCGCGCTCGGGGCAGCGAGCATCGTCCGGGCGCGCGCAGCGCTTGCGCATCTGCCGCAGCGCCTCCGCATCTGGTGACGCGCCGGGACGCGCACCGGGTCCCACGAAAAAGGGCGCCACCGACCTCGCGGCCAGCGGCGCCCGAAACCTCAGGACTCCGCCCGCCGCTGCTCCCGTCCTCGGCGAACCCGCGCCATGCGGCGCGGCCCGTCAGCAACGTCAGTCACCCGATGACGGGCGCAGCAGCGAAGCGAAGTGACCAGAGTCGGGCCACCCGAGTGCCTAGTTCGGATGACCCGTGCCGTCGGTCCCTCCCTTGGTGACCGCCCAACACGCGTGCGACCATATCGACCCCAACCGCCCGTGCCAAGCGATTCTTGACGGTCGGGACAAGATGTTGTTGTCCACAGACTATCCAGGTGCCACACCTAGTTGCGTCACGAGTCCGACGCGTCGGGCAGCACGATCGCGAAGCACGTCCCCCGGCCGACCTCGCTGTCGACCTCGATCCGACCGCCGTGTCGCTCGACGATGCCGTGGCTGATGGCGAGGCCGAGCCCGGTGCCGCGGTCGACGTCCTTGGTCGTGAAGAACGGGTCGAAGATCTTCTCGAGCACGTCCGGCGCGATGCCCGCGCCGTGGTCCTGGATCTCCAGCGCCACTCCGCCCCCGCGCGCCGCGCACCGAAGCTCTACGAGCGCGTCGCGCACGGACGCGTCCTTGGCGTTGAGCAGGATGTTGATCAGGACCTGCAGCAGGTGGTTCGAGGAGCCGCGCACGGCGAAGCTCGCGGCCGACGCCTCGTCGACGCGCAGCTCGACGTCGGCCTGCCGGAACGGCACCCGCACGAGGTCCGCGGCCTCGTGCAGCAGCGCGCCGAGGTCGAGGCGACGCAGCTCGAACGGCGCTTCGCGAGAGAACTGCAGCAGCCCGTCGGTGATCTTCGAGATGCGGCGCGTGTGCTTGTCGACGACGTCGAGCTCGGCGAGCAGCTGCTGCTGGTCGTCGCAGTCCTCGACCCGGTAACGCAGGATCTGGACCTTGTTCTTGATGACCCCGATCGGGTTGTTGATCTCGTGGCTGACGCCGGCCGCGAGCGTGCCGACCGAGGCGAGCTTCTCGCTGAGCGCCAGGTGCCGACCGAGCCGGACCAGCTCGCGCTCCTGTTGCCGCAGGCGCGCGAGCACGGTCGACACGAAGTAGATCGAGAAGGCGAGCGTCGCCGCGTACGCGAAGACCAGCAGCCAGAGGCCCAGCGGCTCGATCGAGAACAGGTCGAACATCCCGATGCCCAACGGGCGGTGCGGAAGCCAGCCGACACGCTCGGACAGCCCGAGCACGGTCAGCAGCAGCATGCTCGAGATCGCCACGGCGACAGCCGCGCGCACCGAGAGCACCAGCGCGGCGATGAACGCGTGGAACAGGTAGAACAGCGCCAGCGGGTTGGTGACGCCGCCGGAGTAGTGCAGCAGCGCCGTGAGGATCGTCAGGTCGACCGCGATCTGGAGGTAGACGTGCCGCCGCACGACCGCCAGCGAGCTCCGCCGGAGCCGCGGGTAGACCAGGATGTAGACCCCGTCGACGAGGAAGATCGCGGCGCCGAGCAGATAGGTCGGCCACGGGTCGGCCAGCAGCGCGAACGCGTGGGTCGCGAGCGCGCACAGCCAGATCACCCCGGCCGCGACGATCAGCCGGAGGCGGTTGAACCAGCTGACCTGAGAGAGCAGCGCGCTGTGTTCGCGCGCCTCGTCCGGGAGCAGCAAGCGCTCACCGGGCAGCGGCGCGGACGCGCTCAATCCCGGCTCCTCGACTCGTATTCGGTCGCCGCGTAGCGCCAGCAGGCGAACGCGAGGCACACGGCGACGAACAGCATCAGGTCGACCAGCGGGCTGCCCGCCTCCAGCGTGAACGACGAGGGCAGGTCGTCGACCTCACGCGCTTCGGGGCGCTCGGCCGGCCAGAGGTCGGCCGCGAGGCGGTCCGACGGCTCGAGCTGGTCGAGCAGCACGCGGCGCAGCGGGTCGGTGATGGTCAGCCGGCGCATCCCTGCGGACACGGGCAGGTTCGCCGCGAGCATCTGCACGCCGACGACGAAGAACGCCGCCCAGGCGAGCGGCCGGCGGAAGGTCGCCGCGAAGAACGAGGCCGCCGCGGCGTAGGCGAACGCGCCCAGGCCCAGCACCAGCGCGTAGGTCGCGACCGGGCCCGCCTCGACGCCGTCGAGCCACAGGTCCGGGCGCGCCCCGATGCCGAGGAACAGCGCGACCGCGCCGGCGCAGCCGATCAGCGCCGAGACCAGCGAGACCGCCAGCCACTTGCCCAACAACAGCGGCACGCGGCGCACCGGTCGGAGGAAGAGGTACTGGCTCGTGCGGTCCTCGAGCTCGCCGTGCACCGCCTGCACGCCGAGGTAGAGGGTCGTCCACGGCACCAGCACGGTGCCGAGCCCCCACCACGCCATCACGCAGTAGAGGTGCAGGCCGTCGACGGAGCCCCTGGCGCGACCGGACACCACGAAGGCGAACACGAACAGCAGCACCAGCGCGACCGGCACGATCCACAGCACGCGCCGGTAGCGCAGCATCCACAGCGTCTGCCGCGCCGACTCGATCGCCGTGGCGAACATCCCGGGGCGGACCGGCGAAGGGCTGCTTGTGTCCGTCGTGGTCATCGCGTCACTCCACCAGGTAGCCGAACACCGCGGCGAGGTCGTCGTCGAGCGGGGCGATCTCGTGCAGCCCGCCGGGCCAGCCCGCGGCGAGCGCGGTCAGCCGGTCGTAGAAGTCCCGCTGGCCGAGCAGCGAGACCTCCAGCGCGTCCTCGCGGACTGCCACGCCCTCGACCGGCGCCCACTGCGCGAGCTCTGCGGCGAGCGATCGCAGCTCCGCTGCGCGCAGCCGGAGCCGGTGCGGGCGGTCCGGCATGCGGTCGCGCAGCTCGCCGATCCGGCCCTGCGCGAGCAGGCGTCCCTGGTGCACGAGCACGACGCGGTCGGCGACGGCCTCCAGCTCGTGCAGCACGTGGCTGGAGACCAGCACGCCGACGCCGCGCCGCGGCAGCTCGCGGATCTGCTCGGAGAGCTCAGCGCGAGCCACCGGATCGAGACCGGTCATCGGCTCGTCGAGCAGCACGAAGCTCGGCCCGTGCGCGAGCGCCTGGCCGAGGCGCACGCGCTGCCGCATGCCCGTGCTGTACTCGCGGATGCGGCGGTGCATGTTCTCGGCGAGGCCGAGCTCGGCCAGGACCTCCTCCGCGCGGCGCCTCGCCTGCGCGCGCCCGAAGCCGTGGTAGCGCAGCATCCACGCGACGAACTCGACGCCCGACAGCGGCTCGTAGAGGCGGTCGAAGTCGGGACAGAAGCCGATCTGCGCGCGGGCGTCGAGCGACTGCGCGGGCCGACCGCAGACGCGCACCTCGCCCTGGCTCGGCGCCAGCAGGCCGACGGCGAGCTTCATCAGGGTCGACTTGCCGACGCCGTTCTTGCCAACGAGGCCGACGACGTCCGTGCGCACGTCGAACGAGACGTCGAGCAGCGCTGCGACCGACCCGTACCACTTGGTGACGCCGTCGAACTCCAGGATCGCTTCGCCGTCCGTCACTGCAGCGCCTCCACCCCGCGCATGCGCCGCCGCGCGAGCGCAAACAGCACCGTCGTCAGCGCCAGCAGCATCCCGTAGGCGCCGCCGACCGACACGTTGCGCTGCGGCAGCGACGCGAGGTCGCGCACCACGACCCGGCCGGCGTCCCAGAACGACAGGCACGACCGCAGCTCGGGCTCACCGAGCGCGCGCGACAGCACGAACGCGACCGCGGAGCTGCCGACGATCAGCATCGCCCAGAGCACCATCGCGAGGTTCGCGGAGCTCGCGATCGCGCTGATCAGCGCGCCGATCGCCGTCCAGATCGCGGTCATCAGCGCGAGGCCGAGCAGGCCCAGGAAGAACTGGCCCGCCGTCGCCGTGAGCAGCGCCGAGTCCTTCGCGAGGAACCACGCGGCGAGCCACAGCACCAGCGGCATCAGCACCGTCACCGACGCCGTCAACAGGACGCCGCCCAGCCACTTGCCGAAGACGTAGCCCCACGGCGAGATGCCGCGCGTCCAGTACAGCTCGAGGCCGTTGGTCGCGCGATCACGCGCGATGCAGCGCGCGACCACCATCGAGGTCAGCATCAAGAAGAACACCATGCCCGGCATCGTGCTCAGCGCCGTCTCGAAGTAGAAAGCGGCCCGCGCCGGGTTGATGTGGTCGAGGTCGGGCGGCAGGTTCTCGGTCAGGCGCTCGCGCAGCGCGCGCGGACCGAAGTCGACCACGCCGAACATGATCAGCAGCATCACGAGCCGCCCGAGCGACGGGAACAGGCACACAAAGAACAGCGCGACGCCCCACTTGGTCCGGAACAGCGTCGTCATCTCCTGCCGCGCGAGCGGCCAGAGCCGCTTGAGACCGGTGACGCGCTCGCAGTCGAGCGGGCGGTAGTGCAGCGCCTGGCTCATGCCTGCTCCTCCGCGGCCTGTGCGCCGGGTCGCACCGCCGACAAGAACACCTCCTCGAGCGTGCGACGCTGCAGCGTCAGGCTGCGCACGGCCGCGCCCGCGGCCCTCGCCGCCTCGAACACGCCGTTGGTCGGCTCGTCTTCGGGCAGCCACACCGCGTAGCGCCCTTCGCCGAGTGACTCGGCCCGCCCGAGCCCCTGCAGGCCGGGCAACAGGTCTCCGGTCGAAGGCTCCACGCGCAAGCGGAACTCGCGCTCGACGCCCGCGGTCAACTCCTTGAGCGCGCCCTGCGCCGCGATGCGGCCGCGCTCCATGACCACCGCCGAGTCGCAGACCGCCTCGACGTCCTGGAGGATGTGGGTGGAGAAGACCACCGACTTGCCGAGGTCCCGGCTCAGCTGCCGGACCAGGTCGAGCATCTCGCGGCGGCCGGCCGGGTCGAGCCCGTTGGTCGGCTCGTCCAGGAACAGCACCTGCGGGTCGTGCACGAGCGCGGCGGCGAGTTTCGCCTTCTGCCGCATGCCCGCGCTGTAGCCCGAGACGGGCCGGTAGCGCTGCTCGTCGAGCCCGACGAGATAGAGCACCTCGTGGGCGCGCCGCCACGCGTCGCGCTTGGGCAGGCCGCTCAGCATGCCGAGCATGCTGACCATCTCGAACGCCGTGGCCTGCGGCAGGTGCGCGTCCCGTTCGGGCATGTAGCCGACGTAGCTGCGGATCTCTGCAGCCGAAGCGCCGTCCTGCAGCGCGGCGAAGCGCATCGTGCCCGACGCCGGCCTGACGAGCCCCAGGAGCGACTTCAGCACCGAGCTCTTACCGGCACCGTTGCGTCCGAGCAGCCCGACCGATCCCTGCTCGAACGTGACCGACAGGTCCTCGACGGCAGTGAAATCGCCGTAGCGGATTGTCACGTTGCGGAGCTCGACGGTCATCGGGGCGCGGTCAGGAAGGGGTCGCGGGCGGGCAGGGATCGCTGTAGGAGAACGGCAAGCGCGTCAGCGCTGTGCAGCCGCGACAGGCGGGAAAGCGAACCGCGCGCGCGCTGCGTCGAGCGCCGCGTGGTCGCGCGCGATCCACGTCAGCCGCACGTCGGCGCGACGGTCCTGGATCACCGTCGGCCGTGTCCAGGACGTCATCACGTAATGGTCAGCGAGGCTCTGGAGGAACAAGGTGGAGGCTTCTCGGTGTGGGTCGGCGTGCACGGCTACGCCCGCCGGCGCCAGTATTTGCGACAGGTGTCTGCGCAGCGGCGCGTGGTGCAGCTCGCGGTAGCTGACGTCGGACAGCGCGACGACATCGAACAGTCCGTCCAGCACCTCGCGTGACCAATCCACCTGCACGGTGGCGATTTCGTGGGCGCGCCCGGGCTGGTTGCGCGCGTTCCAGCCGGCGAACGCCAGCGCTCCGGCCTCGACGTCGGCGAAGGTGACCACTGCCCCCCTCTGCACCGCCGTGATCCCCGGAACGCCGAGCCCGCAGCCCAGGTCCAGCACCCGACAGCCTTGCAGGCTTGTCGCGCGCGCCACCGCGCGGGCCGTCGCCAGCGCCGCAGGCCAGATCCGCAGCCAATACGGCGGCTCCTTGCCGCGGACCACGCCAGGCGCCCAGGTCCCCTCGCGAACCCAGGCGGCCTCGTCCGGGATGACCAAAGAGAGCTGGCCGGCGCCGACCGGCAGCCGCAGCCGCCGCAGCGGATAGCGCCGGAGCGCAGGTTCTCGGCGCGCCTCGGGCACCCCTGCTATGCGAGCCGCTTCGGTCATCGCCACAGATGCTAGGCACACCTCGCGTTGCGAGCCAGCGCCCCCGCGAAGCATGGACCGATATCACCAGACCGGACGATCCCGCCACAACAGAACGGCCCACGAGCGAGAACAGCCAGCCCGAAACGAAAACAGCCCGTCGATCCAGATTGGACCGACGGGCTGTTGGAAGAATGACCCGGCGCTGACCTACTTTCGCGTAAACACTATCATCGGCCCTGGCTGCTTGACTGCCGTGTTCGGAAA